>JAAZBQ010000179.1 GCA_012513725.1 Chloroflexota bacterium | reverse complement strand
ATCGGCACGCTGTAGGCGCCCCGAATGCCCCGCAGTAGGGCCTTGCGCACCACCAGGCCCGGGAACGCCGCAAACGCCTTGTTGTCGATCGCGTCGAGGGTCAGATCGCTCACCGTATCCATCGCGTGCCTCCTAGTTCAGGTCCCTGACCGCCCGCACCACCAGGCCGCTGGCATAGGACTCGCCGGTGTCTGCATCCAGCACCTGGATGGCGATCTCACTGCCGAGGGGGGTGGGGGGCTCCCGGTCGAGGAAGAGGGTCACCGAGATCGGCTCGGTCTGCTCGGGCGTGAGGGTCAGCTCCTTCTCCCGCGAGCGTGGCGCATCCGGCGCGCCCAGGAACAGACGCAGGCGAATGGGCTCTGGCTCTCCCTCAAAGAGGTCCTTCCGAGGTGGGCGCTCGGGCATCAGCACGACCTTGACAGCCAGGGTCGCAATCTCGGTCTGCGGAAGCAGCGTTGTGACGCGCATGCGCTGTCTGCCGGCGGCGCCCGCGACGCGCAGATCGGGTATCACCACTTCTTGAAGAGTGGCTCCACCGTGAAAGAACGCTCCGGTGGCGCCAAAACTCCGCAGGCCGGGCGCCAGGGCTACCTGCCAGCGGTCATCCAACGCGAACGGGACCGTGACCGTCGGCGCCTCCTCTCCCGCCCGCTGGAGGCACCAGCGCGCCGTGCGCTTGGCGCACGCGCTGGCGTTCACGCCCATGAGCGGAACGCTCGCCCCATCGTGCAGGAGCACGAACCCGTGATCCGTCACGATGCGCACCTGCCCATAGCCCCAGGCCTTCAGCTTGCGCACGGCGTGCTCCAGATTGTCCAGTAACACCTCAAAGTGGTGCAGCACCTCATAGCCCACGGGATGGCCCAGGTTGTCGGCGCCGCGGTCAAAGAGCACCAGCAGCTTGGGCAGGGCCTTGGGGGGCGTCACCTGCCGCAGCAGGTCGTCGATGGCGTCACGCCGACCCTTACCGCCGTTGGAGCCTAGGGCGGAGGCGCCCAACGCGTCGAGGGCCTTCCAGCGGTTCGCTTTGGCGGTTAGGTCGCCTTGGGTAGCCTCGGAGTACAGCGCGAGATCGCCATCCTGGAGGCGCAACTCCGCGCTCACCCCCGGCAGCAGGCTGGTCATGCCAACCCACGTATCCGAAGGGACGTTGGCGATCGTGGCGCCGAGCTGGGCGTCCTCCAGGCGCTCGCAGAGGGCTGCCGCGAGATCGAAGCGCAGGGCGTCGACGATCAGGATCGCCTGCGGCGTTCCGCTCTGCTGGTACAGCTCGGCCGTCACTCCAGCCACACCCTGGCAGCTCTCCGGCGGCCAGGTACCGCCCTTGCCCAGGCTGCCGTAGAAGGCCTGGTTCACCTGCTCCAGGTACTGCACGTAAAAGCGGTCCGCGATGGCCGCGATGGCCTCGCCATCGTCCGCCTTGCGCGCGGCGGCGAGCAGTCGCCAGTGGGCTAGGTCCACCGCGTGCCACTGGTCGGCGTAGGCCCTAACAAAGTGGCTGGGGACGGTCAATGATCTGGCCGTGCCCACGGCTTTTTCGGCGCGCTCCATCAGCGTGATGAGGCGCGCTGCCAGTTCCCATCCCGGCAGGTCCCCCGTGCCCCTGGCCCAGAACCCGGCCGCCTCCTGGGCGATGATCTCGCGATGCGAGAGGAGATAGGTCCGCAGCCGCGCTTGGCTCTCCTGTTGGGCGAGGAGGCCCTTGAGGAACGCGCTCCAACGATCCTCGGCGATGCCGCGCAGGCCCTGCGGCCGGCCATCGGTTTCGCGAGCCCACGGCCGCAGGGTCAGCTCCAGATCACCCAGCGCCCGGGCGTGGCGGGCATACGTTTCATAGTGGTCGCGGCTCTGCATCCAGTCCTTGAGCAGCTGGCGCTGTGCCGGCCGTTGCTCCGCCGCCGGCAGCTTGGTGCGATATGGGAAATCGTCCCGCCGGCCCGTGGCCTCGTCGACTTCCAGCAGGGCCAGCGACTCGACAAAGGCGCGCGCCCAGCCTGCCGGATCGGCGGGCAGCGCCTGCACATCGGCGTAGCGAGCCCCCACCTGCGAGCAGAACTCGCTCCCGATGCCGGCGGCCTGCAGGGCTTGCCACTCCCGTTCGGGATCCGCCAGGAAGCGGAGTAGCCGCTCCTGGACGTCGCCCACGATGCGCTCCTCCACCACGGCGAGTGAGAGGGGCGTCGAGCGCCAAAAGGCGGCGTCGCGGCGCAGGTTGGCCCGTACGTACTTGGCCAGGGGCGACTCGTCTCCTCCCCTGCAGAGGGCGTCGATCTGCGCCTGCTGGCCGGGCAGCGGCACGCCGTGCTTCCTCAGGAAAGCGGGCAGCGTGATCGGGCGGTCGTTGGCCTGCCAGACGAGCCCGCTGTAGGTGTACTCGAGGAGGCAGTCGAGCCGCGTGGAGTCGGCCGGCGGGCGGGAGAGCGCGTCCCGCGCATAGGGCATCCAGAGGACGACCTGCTTCCCCGCCCCCGGTCCTATCT
>JAAZBQ010000178.1 GCA_012513725.1 Chloroflexota bacterium | reverse complement strand
GCCTGACCGTCACCCGCGTCGTCACCGAGCAGACGGCGGGCCGCGTGCCGGTGGTCATCGGGGTGGCAGGGCTCTATACCGAGCACGCGGCGATGTTCAGCCGCTACGCCGCCGACGTGGGCGCCGATGCGGTGATCGCCATGCCCCCCTACGTGCACAAGGTGACCCACGAGGAGGGGCTCCTGGCGTACTATCGCGGCATCGCCGAGGCGTCTCGCCTGCCCGTACACGTCCAGAACTATGCGGGCCCCGCGGGGACGGACATGTCGGTGGCCACCCTGGTCCGCCTGGTCCGGGAGGTGGAGGGCGTGGATTACGTCAAGGAGGAGACGCTGCCGGCCACCCACAAGCTGAGCCAACTGCAGGAGATGGCCGGCCCCCGGCTCCAGGGCGTCTTTGGCGGCGCTGGCGGCCGCTACCTGCTCCTCGAGCACCCGCGTGGGACGGCGGGCAACATGCCCGGGTGCCACGTGACGGACGTCGTCGTCCGGCTCTGGAACGCCCTCGAGGCGGGGGACCGGCCCGAGGCGCTGCGCGTCTACGGGCTCCTCGCGCCCCTCTTTGCCCTGGAGGTCCAGTGCCCCGGCGCGGTCTACAAGGAGACCCTCCGCCGCCGTGGGGTCATCGACCACGCCACGACGCGCAACACCCGGCCCGACGTGATGGACGCCGAGGACCACCGCGCACTGGACGGCATCCTGGCCGACCTGGCGCCGCTGTTCACCTGGCACGCCTGAGGTTCCGCCGTTCGCCGGGTGCGTCCGCATTGATGGAGGTCACGCACATGCCACATCGCCAGATGAACTGCCTCACCATCCTGACCGATCAGCAGCGCTACGACACCCTCTCGTGTAACGGCGCGGCGGTGTGCCGTACACCGCACCTGGACCGCCTGGCCGCCGAGGGGGTGCGCTTTACGCAGGCCTACACGAACACCGCCATCTGCACGGCGGAGCGCGCCTCGATCCTGACCGGCATGGAGCCCCACAAGCACGGGATGCTGGCCAACACGGAGCGCAACGTGGGCTACCCCGAGGAGCTGCCGGAGGGCCTGACACCCTTTACCCACTATCTCTCCGAGGTGGGCTACCGCTGCGGGCTGGTGGGCAAGTGGCACATGGGTCGCGAGCGGGGACCGGAGTACTATGGCATCGAGGGCACCCACTTTCCCGGCTGGGGCGCGCCGGTCGACCACACAGAGTACACGGCCTACCTCGAGGAGCACAGCCTGCCCCGCTGGTCGGTCCGCGACGAGCGCCGGGGGGTCTTTCCCAACGGTCGCGACTCGCTCCTGATGGCTGCCACCTACGAGGGGCCGGTCGAGGGCACCTACCCATACTTTCTCGCCGAGCGCGCCATCGCCACGCTCCGAGAGTACGCCGCGGGCCTCCGCGAGCGGGGGCAGCCCTTCCACCTGAGCCTGCACTTTTTCGGGCCGCACCTGCCCTACGTCATTCCCCAGGAGTACGCCGAGATGTACGACCCGGCCCTGGTGGAGCGGTCCCCGGCGATGGAGGAGACCTTTCTGGGCAAGCCCCGGGTGCAGGCCGCCTACTCGCGCCACTGGGCCTTTGACACCTACCCCTGGGAAGAGTGGCAGCGAATCACGGCCATGTACTGGGGGTACGTCACGCTGATCGACGAGCAGATCGGCCGCGTCCTGGC
>JAAZBQ010000971.1 GCA_012513725.1 Chloroflexota bacterium | reverse complement strand
CGCTGGAACGGCTTTGTCCGTGCGGGCCTGCTGGCCAGCTACCCGGAGGAGATCCGCGAGCGGGCGGTAGAAGGGCCAGAGGTCACACTGCGCTCCGCCGATGGCGCCCGCACCCTCGAGGAAGGCGACGTCGCCGGCGTGCTGGCCCCGATCATTGCCGCGCTCCTCTTTATGCTCACCAGCATGATGTCCAGTGGGTACCTGCTCCAGGCGGTGGTCTCGGAGAAGGAGAACCGCACCATGGAGATCATGGCTACCTCCGTCACGCCGACTCAGCTCATCGGCGGCAAGGCCCTCGGGCTGATGGCCGTGGCCCTCACGCAGTTGGGCCTGTGGATACTCACCATCGGTGTAGGGTTGGCCATTGCGGTATCCGTTTTTGAGGATGCACCGGTCATTCGCATACCCTGGGGATTACTGGGAACGGTGGTGCTCTACTTTTTGCCGTCCTACGGCCTGCTCGCCGGGATCATGATCGCCATCGGGGGGGCAGTGAACGAGGCCCGTCATGGGCAGGCAGTCTCCGGGCCGCTGACGCTCCCCTTCATGCTGCCGTTTGTGCTCATGCCCGTGCTGCTCTCCAATCCGAGCGGCTGGCTATCCGTGGTCATGACCCTGTTCCCCATGACGTCGTTGCTCACCGTCACGCTGCGGCTGGGCCTCGCCCAGGTGCCGATGTGGCAGATGATCGCCTCCTGGGTGCTGCTCGTCGTTAGCGCCGCGGCGGCCATCTGGCTGGCGGGCCGCGTCTTCCGACTCGGCATGCTGCGGTACGGGCAACGGCTAGACTTCCGGCAGATCGTGGCGGCGCTGCGCGCCGAGCGGTCGGGCACGGTGGAGGCATAGATATGCACAACGTCCTACTGGTCGCCATACATGAGCTCAAGATCACCCTAGGAAGGCGCTCCTTCTGGTTGATGACCTTTATCTTCCCGATCGCCATCCTGGGGTTCAACGTCGTGACGCAGCTGGCCACCCAGGGCCTCACAGAGACGGCGGATCCGCTACGAGATCCGCAGGCCGCCGCGTCGGCGCCGGCGATCGGCTATGTGGATCATGCGGGCCTGATCCGCCAGATCCCGGCAGACGTCCCGGCCGACTGGATCCACGCCTTTGCCGACGAGCCACAGGCTACCGCTGCCCTGGAGGCCGGGGAGGTGGACCAGTACGTCGTCGTGGCCCCCGACTTTGTCGAGACGGGCCGGATGGAAGTGATCAGCCGCGAGTTCGCCCTCTTTGGCTCCGAGGCCGGGCAGAACATCATGCGCTACGTCGTCGCGGCCAACCTGCTGGATAGCGAGGGCGTGGGGCGGGCCATCCTGGCCACCGAAGGCAATACGCGCATGATCCGCAACTATGTGCGGCTGGCCTCCGAGGGCGACGCCGAGGGGGAGCCGGCCGACGGCGCTCCGGGTGGGGCGATGGACATGCTCCTGCCCTACGCGGTGATGTTCATCTTGTTCTTCATCCTCACCTCCAGCGGGGGCTATGTACTGCAGAGTGTGTCGGCCGAAAAGGAGAACCGCACGGTGGAGGTACTCCTCGTCTCCCTACGGCCACGCGACCTGATGCTCGGCAAGGTGCTGGGTCTCGGCGCGGTGTCGCTCCTGCAACTGGGGGTGTGGCTGGTAGCCGGCGGCCTGGTGCTGGGCCAGGGAGCGTCGTTCCTCGGCGACGTGCAATGGACCCCGCCGCCAGGATTCGTCGTCTATGCCGTGCTCTACATGCTGCTCGGCTTCCTGGCCTATGCCTCGGCGTTGGCCGCCATCGGCGCCCTGGCCCCCAGCCTACGGGAGGGCGCGCAGTTCCAGATGCTGGTGCTCGCGCCGCTCATCGTGCCCATCATGCTGAACTTTGTCCTCATCCAGGAGCCGAACGGCACCCTGTCTGTGGTACTGAGCCTCTTCCCGGCCAGTGCGCCGGTCGCCATGCTGATGCGCATGACGGCGGTCACCGTCCCGTTCTGGCAGATCGCCGTGAGCCTCGCGGGCCTGGCCCTGCTGGCCTATCTCCTCGTGGTGCTCGCGGGGCGTTTCTTCCGGGCGGACACCCTCCTCTCCGGAGAGTCCATGCGCCTGGGGCGATTCGTGCAAGAGTTCCGTCGGGCGCGAACGGCATAAGGGTACCGAACGGACCGCGGCCTGGCCCAACGGAGCCGCAGCCCTGGCGTGGGCTGGGGTCTCTTGGGGTACGGGCATCTGCGTACGGAGGGCCTGTGGTCGTCGGTCCTGGTCCACGCTGTGCAGAACCTGGCTGGGCCGTGACTAGGGAGCCCGGACGCGGCGGCGCGCCGCGGTTGCTACTGGCGGGGTGAGTACTCGGGTACGCTGCCGCGTCCGGATTCGCCCGGACGCGGCAGCATGTTGTGTCTATCCGAACACGCTCCGCAGGCACGGAGACACCGGACGCCCGGGGATGAGCGCCTTGCCGTCGGCGAACCCCTCCTCGCGACCCGCCAGGGCTTCCATAAGGCGCCCGCGCCACAGGGCCACCTCGTCGGTGCACCGCTCGTCCCGCGCGAGGTCGTGTAGTTCGTGCGGGTCGGTGACCAGGTCAAAGAACTGCTCGGTACCGTCGCCGCTGAACCACACATACTTGCTTCTGCCGTCCGTCACGTACTGGACCGACTGGTCGCGGTACGTGTGCTCGCCGTGGAGGTACTCCCGCCAGGGGGCCTGTTCGCCCCGGGCCAGGGG
>JAAZBQ010000970.1 GCA_012513725.1 Chloroflexota bacterium | reverse complement strand
GGTGGCAAAGGCCCGGGCGATCGCCACCCGCTGCTTTTCGCCGCCGCTAAGCTCGGCGGGCAGGCGACCGGCGTACTCGGGATCCAGCTGCACCTGGGCCAGGAGCGCCCGGGCGCCCTCCTCCGCCCCCCGAGCCGACTGGCCGCGGAGCCGCATCAGCGGGCGACGCAGCGCCTCGCCGACGGTGTGAAAGGGATTCAGGGCCTCCTCGGGATTCTGAAAGACCATCTGCAGGCGGCGACGGGTCTCCCGGTCGCGCCCGCGTAGACCCCGCGGCAGCGGGTGGTCGTGCAGGGTGACCGTGCCCCCCGAGCGCTCCACGAGGCCCGTGATGGCCCGCGCCAGGCTCGTCTTGCCCGAGCCGCTCTCGCCCACCAGCCCCACCGTTCGACCGCGCCGCACGCGCAAGCCCACGCCATCGACGGCGCGCACCGCCGCCGGGCGCCCCAGGAGGGCGCGCAGGCCCGCGCCGGGCTCCCGGAAGGTCACCTCCAGGTCCTGTACCCCGAGTACCGTCTCCTGGCCCACAACCTCCCGCGCGGACTCCTCGGGCAGCGCGGGGGCCGGCTGGCGGGCGCTGACCGCGTGCGCCTGGATCTCGGCCCAGCGATGGCACCGCGAGCGCCGCCCGTCGCCACAGTCGTAGAGGGGCGGATGGATGCGACACACCTCGATGGCCAGCGGGCAACGCGGCCGGAAAATGCAGCCTTCGGGCCGCTCGCCGGGCCCCGGAATGCGGCCCTGGATGGCGCGCACCCGCACGCGCCCCTTGCTGACCCCCAGGCGGGGCACCGAGTCGAGGAGTCCCCGGGTGTAGGGGTGCAGGGGCTGACCGTAAATGTCCAGCGTGTCGCCCTCCTCGATCAGTTCTCCCGCGTAGAGCACCTCCACCCGGTCGCTCGACTGCGCAAGAACGCCGAGGTTGTGGCTGATGTGCAGCACCGACGTGCGATGCTCGCGGATCAGGTCGCGGATCAGGTCCAGCACCGTCGCCTGGGTGGTCACGTCCAGCGAACTGGTCGGCTCGTCGAGGATCAGGAGGCGCGGTTCGGTGGAGAGCGCCATGGCGATCATGACGCGCTGGAGCATGCCGCCGCTCACCTGGTGCGGGTAGGCGCGGGCCACCCGGTCGGGGTCGGCCAGGCGGACGGAGGCGAACAGCTCGCGAACCCGCCGATCGGCATCCTGACGCCGCAGCCCCTGATGGTGCTGGAGGACCTCGCCCAACTGCTGGCCCAGGCGCAGGCTGGGGTTCAGCGCCGCCAGGGGATCCTGCGGCACCAGGGCCAACCGGGAGCCCCAGATCGCGCTCATCTGGCCCGGCCGCAGTGCCAGCAGGTCGCGGCCGTCCAGCGCGATGGAACCCCCGCGGACGCTGCCCTCCCGGGGCAGGTAGCGCATGATGGCCAGCGCCACCGTGGTCTTGCCCGAGCCCGACTCGCCGATCAGCCCGCAGGCCTGGCCCGGCTGGACGTCGAACGAGACGTCGCGCACCGCCTCCAGCCAGCCGTTCCCGTTCCGGTAGGCCACGGTGAGGTTCGACACGCGCAGGGTCGGGTCCACGTCCGCCACTAGGATCGCTCCCTCACGGCTGCCGTGGGGCGCAGGGCGCGCTTGAGGCCGTCGGCCATGAGGTTCACCGCGACGACGAGGAGGGCGATGGCCCCTGCGGGATAGTACAGGGCCCAGGGCGTCTGGCTCACGGCGCCACGGGCCTCCTTGACCATGAGGCCCCAATCGGGACTGGGAGGCTGCACGCCGAGGCCCAGGAAGCCCAGGGAGGCGACGAGAAAGATGGCGTAGGAGAAGCGCAGCGCGGCCTCGACGGCGAGCGCCGGCAGCGCAGAAGGAAGCAGCTCGCGAAAGAGGATGTAGCTCAGCGGCTCGCCCTGGAGGCGGGCGACGTCCACAAAGCCCCGGCCCTTGACCGCCAGGACGACACTGCGCACCACCCGGGCGACGATGGGCGTGTACACCACAGCGATGACCAGAAGCACGCTCGGGCGCGACGGACCGAGGCTGCCCAGCAAGAGGAGCGCCAGGAGCATGGCGGGCAGGGCCAGGACGCTGTCGAACAGGCGCATGATCACCTCGTCGGCCCAGCCGCCCAGGTAGCCGCTCAGGAGGCCGATGCTCGTGCCGGCCACGACCGCCAGCAGCGTGCCGAGACCCGCCAACGACAGCACGTCTCGGGTCCCCAAGAGGATACGGCTGAACACGTCTCGCCCCAGTGTATCGGTGCCAAAGAGGTGGCGGGCGGAGGGCGGCTGCCGGGCCTCGGCGGCGATCTGCTGGTTCGGGCCATAGGGCGCGATCCACGGCCCCACGAGGGCGAGGAGCACGAACAGGAGCACGACGCCCGCCCCGATGGCCGAGGGCGGCCGGTCGAACAGTCGCCCGAGCACCCCGAGCAGGCGCCCTTTGGGCTCCGCCTGAGGCGCAACGTCCGAGGAGATCTCTGGCGTGATCATGCGTTACTGCGAGGGCGCCAGGCGGACCCCCCGGAAGTCCGTGCGGCCCGAGAAGGGCTTGAGCGCGAACCCCTGCAGGTCATCGCGGTGCGCGGCCAGGCGCGGAAAAAAGTAGGGAATCAAGAGGGGACCGCGCTCGATCAGAATGCGCTGGATCTCGCCATAGGCCGCGACGCGCTCGGCCTCATCCAGCGTGGTGCCGGCCACCGTGATGAGGGCATCCAGTTCGTCGTCACACCAGTGCGCCTCGTTCCAGATGGCGTCACAGCCCAGCATCACCTCCAGGTAGAACTGGGGATAGGGGCGACGGCCCC
>JAAZBQ010000969.1 GCA_012513725.1 Chloroflexota bacterium | reverse complement strand
GGGGACCAAGGCGCAAAGGATGATAGGAGCCCCGCGGCTTCTGCCTCCCAAGCCTCCCTTCCGATTACGCGCCCCCAGCCCGTCATCCTGAGGCTTGGGGTGTTGGGCGGTAGAGGTCCTTTGGTCGGCAGGCCCTTCGGCGGACCTCCAGGCAAGCCTCAGGGCAGGCCTCCCTGCTCAGAGACTTGACGCGGAGACCCTCGATGGACGCCCTCGGGAATCACTGCTGCGAATCCTGTCTCTTGCCCCGCTGGGATGACACCGGCGGGCGCCCGGTGCCCAGCAGCCCCTAGATCACCAGGCGGGCGAACATCCGGCCGATGACCTGCAGCAGGATCATCGCCACGATCGGCGATAGGTCCAGCCCGCTCATGGGCGGCAGTATCCGGCGGATGGGAGCCAGGATCGGCTCGGTGGCGGCAAAGATGAGTCCCACGATGGTGCGCATGGTCTCGCCGCTGCCCATGGGGATCCACGTCAACAGCACGCGGACCAAGATCAGGATATTGAAGAAACTCGCCAAAAAGGCGACAAACTGCGCGAGCATACTCATGCGGTATCCATGCCTCCCAGTTTCCTGGCCTTCCGGTAGGAAGCCAGCACGGCTTGCGTGACGGAGGCCCGCAGGCCTCCCTGTTCCAGGGCGAACAGCCCCTCCGCGGTGGTGCCCCCGGGGGAGGTCACCATGTTCCGCAGCACGGCGAGGTGCAGGGGCGATTGCTGTGCGTAGACGGCCGCGCCGCGCACGGTCTGCAGCGCCAGCCGCTCGGCCACCGGCCGGGCGAGGCCCATCTGCACCCCGGCGTCGACGAGGGCCTCGAGAAAGAGGAACACGTACGCCGGACCCGAGCCGCTCAGAGCGGTGGCCATATCCACGTAATCCTCGCCGGCCACCTCCACCTCGTCGCCGAGGGCACTCAGGAGCGTCCGCGCCTGCTCGGCCTGCGCGTCGGTCACCGCCGGCGTCCGGGTCCAGGCCGTAATCCCCTCGCCCACCTGGCCGGGCGTGTTTGGCATGGCCCGGACGAGGGCGATCGGCCCCAACATGCCTTCCAGGGTGCCGATGCGAACGCCGGCCATGATGGAGAGCACCAGCGCCTCGCGGCGGAGTGCCTCCCGCAGGGGGGGCACGGCCGCCCCCGCCACCTGGGGCTTGACGGCCAGCACCACGATATCCGCCCCGCGGACGGCCTCGGCGTTCTCCTCCGCCACCACGACGCCGAGGGCCTCGGCCAGCTGCGCCCGCCGCTCGGCGAGGGGCTCGCTAACGGTGATCTGGCCCGGGGCGGCTAGTCGGCGGCCCAGGATCCCCCGGGCGAGGGCCTCGGCCATCGTGCCGCCGCCGATGAAAGTGATGTGTGCGTTCCCCAGGCTGGCCACGTGCGTCTCCTTATGCCGTGCGGGGCCCAAAGAGGGCCCTGCCGATGCGGACCATCGTGGCCCCCTCGGCGATGGCGGGTTCAAAGTCGTCGGTCATGCCCATGGAGAGTTCCCCCCAGTCGCTCCACGGCAGGCAGCGACAGAGCGTCTCCCGGAGGGCGCGCAGGGCGGCGAACACCGCCCGGGCCTCCTCGGGCGAGGCGCCCAGCGGCGCCATGGTCATCAGGCCGCGGACCTCCAGGTGCTCGAGGCTTCCGAGGCCCTCCAGG
>JAAZBQ010000968.1 GCA_012513725.1 Chloroflexota bacterium | reverse complement strand
GCAGCACAAGCACGACGTCTTTCCGGAACTGGCGCTGGACCTCTGCTGCTACGGGCCGATCGAGCGGGGGCTGGACGCGTCTCATGGCGGCGTGGGTTACTACAATTTCGGCCTGGACGCGGCCGCCCTGGCCACCACGGCCGATTCGTTCGCCGCGATCGAGCAACGGGTGGAGCGGGAGGGGCGCCTGACCTGGGAGGCCCTCTATGCCCACCTGCAGGCCGATTGGGCCGGCCCCGAGGGGGAGCGGGCGCGCCTCATGGTGCGCGGGATCCCGCGGTATGGCTCGGGAGGCTCCCGGGCCGACGAGTGGGCGCTGCGGATCACCGAGGCGTTCGTGCGCCTGGTCAAGCAGGGGCCCACGCCCGGCGGGTACAACATGATCCCGGGGCACTTTTCCTGGGCCAATACGATCCCGATGGGCAAGACGCTGGGCGCCACGCCGAACGGCCGCCACGCCGGCACGCCGATCTCCCACGGCGCCAACCCCGATCCCGGCTTTCGGCAGGACGGCGCTCCCAGCGCCATGGCGGCCGCCATCGCCAGCATCCAGTGCGGGTGGGGAAACTCGTCGCCCATGCAGCTGGAGCTGGACCCCGGCCTGGGCCGCGACGATGGCGGCGTGGACAAGGTCGCCGCGCTGATCCGGGCGCACATGGACCTCGGCGGCACCCAAGTGAACCTGAACGTCATGGACGCCCAAAAGGTCCTCGACGCGCACCGAGACCCCTCCCGCTACCCCGATCTCATCGTGCGGGTGACGGGCTTCTCGGCCTATTTCGCCAGCCTCTCGCCAGAGTTCCGGCAGCTCGTGGTGGACCGGATTATCGCCGAGGGGTAGGATCTCACCACAAAGGGCACAAAGAACACAAAGGGGGAGAAAGGGGGGAGGGGAGTGTCTGGCGAGGGTCGTGGCGGAATGGCCGCCACGACAGATTCTCGCTAGTGTCCAAGCCGGCATCGGTTCTGATCATGGCACCTTTGACGCGGGTAAACCAATTCCTTCTTCCTTTCTTCCTTGGTGTTCTTTGTGTCCTTGGTGGTGAGAATCAGAAGGAGCCGCGCATGCGCATCGAGGATGTCGGCAGCGAGATCGTGGACTCGGCGATCGCGGTGCATCGGGCGCTGGGGCCGGGGCTGCTGGAGTCTGCCTACCAGGTGTGCTTGGCGCACGAACTGGGAACTCGTGGGATGCGGGTCGCCTGCGAGCACCCTCTGCCGGTGTCCTACAATGGTCTGAGGATCGATGCCGGATACCGGGTGGACATGCTCGTGGAAGAGCGTGTCATCGTGGAGAACAAGGCCGTCGCCCGCCTCCTGCCCATCCACGAGGCGCAGCTCCTGACGTACCTACGCCTCAGCGGGTGCTGGCTCGGCTACCTCCTGAACTGGAACACTGTCCGGATGAAGGACGGCATCCGCCGCATGGTCCACGGCCTGCCGCCTGTCGAGTAGGAGATCTCACCACCAAGGGCACAAAGAACACTAAGGGAAGAGGGAGAAGAAGTCGTTCGGGTCTAGCACGACGGTATGGCCTGCCAAGGCCCGCACGCCTGTGAGAGCGCGCTTCCCAGTGATCTCGATGTGGTATTATCTGCAGTTATTTCTTTCTTAGTGTCCTTTGTGCTCTTTGTGGTGAGAGCCTTTACATCGCAGCAACAATAAGGAGCGACATGGAACCATCATCATCCGCGGGCGCTGCCGACCTGGAGCGCATCATCGAGTCCGCCGGGCGACTG
>JAAZBQ010000967.1 GCA_012513725.1 Chloroflexota bacterium | reverse complement strand
TCTCCGGCTCCTGCTCGAGGAGTCGCCGAATGCTCGAGCCGTAGGCCCCCCGGCGAGAGTGAGTGAACCAATCGCAGCCCTCGATGGGCATGGCCCGGAACCCCCGCCGGCAGGCCCTGAGCTGCCACTCTGCCGTGGCGCCCCACAACGGCCAGTGCACCGCGTCAAAGAGCCCCACCGCCTCGAGTGCGTCCCGGCGCAGGAACATGCAGGTCCCCTGGACGTACCCGTTGGGGTGCGCCGGATGATCCATCACCCCGTCGCCGATGCAGGCGAACTCACCCCGCAGCTCCTCGAGCTCCGCCCACCACTCGCCGCCGACGAGGCGCACGTCCTGATTCAGCACCAGCACGTCGGTCTCACATGCCGCGATCCCGGCGTTGACCGCCCCGGAGAAATACCCTCGCTCTTCCAGGCGGATGAGCCGCGTCGAGGGGCGCGCCTCCAGGGCCGTCACCGGCGGGGCGACCGTCGAGCAATCGTCGACCACGACGAGGGGCAGTCCCTCGGGCAGCGTGTCCAGGAGCCCCTCGAGGGCGCGGCGGTTGTCCCGATAGGGCACCACGACGGTCAGGTTATCCATGCACTTTCTCCAACAGGTACCGCTCCAGCTCGGGCACTACCCGCCGATAGTCGTACTCTGCGGCCCGTGCCACGGCAGCGTCGGATAGTCGCCGAATCCGCTCCCCATCCCCTAGGAGCCAGCCGATAGCCGCGGCAAGCGCCTCCGGATCGTCGACGGGCACCACCCGCGCCGTCACGCCTTCCTCGGCCACCGCCTCCGTGGCGCCGATCCGGGTGCATACCACGGCGCATCCGCAGGCCATCGCCTCCACCACCGGATTGCACCAGCCGCCGCGCCGGTGGGCGTCGACGAACAGATCGCAGTCCTGGTAGAACGCGACCAGCTGCTCCTGGGTCAGGCGCCGGCCCCAGTAAGTCTGAAACTCGACGCGCGGGTGCTCCTCGCGGACCAGCGCCACCGCCGCGGCCACCACGTCGGAGCCCTTGCGGGATCGCGGATCGCCGCTGGCCCCGATGCGAATGGGGCCTGGCCGGCGCCCCGGCGCTGGCCGGAACATCTCGGTGTTGACCCCGCCGAACGCCACCCCGACCTCGGCGCCAACCTGCCGGCGCACCCAATCGAGTTGCCAAGCGCCGTCGGCCAGGACGTGCACCGCCGGGTCCTGGATCGCGTCGCGCATGACCCGGAGTGCCCGATTGTCGGTGTTCTGCTCCCCGCGCAGCACGGCGGCCAGCTCCGGCGTCGGGTCAAAGCCCATCAGGCACACCGCCTGCACTGCCGCCCGACTGGCCCGCAGCGCCCGGTAGAGCTCCGGCTGCCAATCGACGATCCCGATCATGGCGTCGACGGGGGCGCGCCTGGCCTGTTTCAGCGGCGCCGTCTCCCCTTGGTAGGGCAGCCACACCACCGGCCCGCCGTCGGGGTGGTAGATAGTCACCCGATGGCCGCGGGCAATGAGGACGTTGGAGACCTCGACCATCTCCCGGACGGCCCCAAAGCACCCCACGGTGGGCGTGATCCAGCCGATGTGCAATGCATCGCTCCCTTCTATTGCCAGGGGGCCATGGGCACCCCCTGGCAGGTCACACTATCGTTACGCTGCTATCAGGCGGGCGGACAGGAGGCCGGGAAGAAGCTCTTCTCGATAAAGTAGGAGGTGTCCAGCGGGTCGGGGCTGATCGGGCCAGCCGGCGACGCGCAGGCCACGTCGGTGATCCGGGCTTGCGCCCACGGCGCCCAGCTCAGGAGCCGCGGCGCCATCTCGACCCAGCGCTCGACACACGTATAGTCGCGTTCCACGCCGGTGAGCAGCCGCCCACCGTCGATGGCCGCCAGCTCCGCGCCCTCGAGGCCGCCGTCGGCGCTGCGCATGTCCAGATACTGGCCGTTGATCAGCCGCGTCGAGCCGATCGCGTTCGTCAGCAGGTACATATCCCCGCGGGTCGGCCCCGTGATGGTCTCATAGTTGTAGACCAGGAGCGGGATCTCGAACCCGTCGAGGAAGATGCGCCCGTCGCCGAACATCCCGCCGTTGAGGCTGTCGCGGTACCGCCGGGCCTCCAGCGTGTCCAGGGTCATCATCTTGTAGGCGTCCGAGTCCCCGTCGCAGACGCTCCAGCAGGTGTAGAAATCCAACAGGCAGTGCGCCAGGTGCTCGGGGAGGGTCAGGATCATGTCCCCGGTGCGCAGCCCCGTCCCGGCCAAGGCCGGCGCCATCGAGATGCGCGTCCGGATGCGGCGATAGATCGCCAGCAGCACGTCGACAAAGTCGAACGTCGCGGCGATCGCGGCGCCGTTCCAGGTGATCCCCGCCCCGCCGGTCATCGGGTTGGCGTTCCAGTCCACGACGATGGAGTCCATAGCCGTGGCCCGCCGTCCGTCCGCGTCGGTGTATCCGGTGCGGATGAGTCGCTGGAGGCCATCGAACTGGCCGGGCGTTGCAGCGTTGCCGGTGATCACCATCCGGGCCAGGTCCTGCATCAGCACCTCGGTGGCCAGCCGGATCTCCCACTCCCGGTCGTCGGTGATCGGGGTACCGTCCAGGCGGTAGCGCGGTTGCGCCGCGCAGAGCTTGGTGTCGTACCGCGTCACGTCCCGAACCGGGGCCT
>JAAZBQ010000966.1 GCA_012513725.1 Chloroflexota bacterium | reverse complement strand
GAGATCGTCTGCCGCAACCTGCGCACGCCGACGGGCGAGCGGCTGGGAAACGGCGCCCAGGGCCTCAAGGCCAGCGGGATGCTGATGGTGGACGGGGTGCTCTACATGCTCTCCCGGAACGCCGGCAGCTCGACGCTGGCCTGGTCGGCCGATCACGGGCAGACGTGGGCGTGGGCCGACTGGCGCTGGACCGAGAGCATGGGCTGCCCGACCTTCCTGAACTGCGGCCGGAACTATGCCGCCGCCCGGGACGGGTACACGTACATCTACTCGCCCGATGGCCCGAGCGCCTACGAGCCCTACGACGCCATCGTCCTCGCCCGGGCGCCGGTGGGGCGCCTGCGCGAGCGGGAGGCGTACGCGTTCTTCCGAGGGTTCGATGCAGAGGGCCATCCCGAGTGGACGGCGGACATCGGTGAGCGAGGGGCGGCCTTTCGCCACCTGGGCCGCTGCCAGCGGCTGGATGCCGTGTACCACCCCGGCCTCGGGCGCTACCTCCTGGCCGTCGGCTATAACCACCGCGGCGGCTGGGGCATGTACGACGCGCCGGAGCCCTGGGGCCCCTGGACCACGGCCTACCACACCACCTACTGGGGCCTGGGGAACACCCACTACTACCGGCTGCCGCCCCGCTGGCTGGCGCCCGACGGGCGCAGCCTGTGGATGGCGTTCTCCGGCCGCACCTACGGCGGCGTGATGTACGACGCGATGTCCATCCGCCACGTCACGCTGGACCTCGCGGACGACGCCTCGGGAAGGTGAAGACCTTACCACGGATGCCACGGATAGACGGATGGAACGGATGAAGAAAAGGATGAAGGATGAGGGATGAAGGATACGAGTCCATCTGGACGTATCCAGAGGTGCCCCGTAGACAGCCAAACGCTATCTGCGGAGTACATTCTTCCCCATCCGTGTCATCCGTTTATCCGTGGCATCCGTGGTAGATTGACCAAAAGGAGCGCATGATGACTGACACGTATGCGTGGGAGACGGCCTCCCCCGAAGAGATGCGCATGAGCAGCGCGCGGCTGGATGCCTGGCGGGAGACCCTGGCGGCCCGGCGCACCAGCGACCTCCTCGTCGTCCGGGGCGGCAAGGTCGTCTACGAATGGCATGCCCGGGGGCGCGGGCCGGAGTCCAAGCACGGCACGGCCTCCCTGGCCAAGGCGCTGGTGGGCGGCATGTCGCTCCTGGTGGCCCTGGCCGACGGCCTGGTGAACCTCGACGACCCGGCGGCCGAGTACGTGCCCCAGTGGCGCGGGCACCCGCTGCGGGGGGAGATCACCCTGCGCCACCTGGCCAGCCACTCCTCGGGCCTGGAGGACGCCAACGCCCCGCGGATCGACCATTTCGCCCTGGGCGGCTGGATGGAGGCCTTTTGGCGGCAAGAGCCGGACCCGTTCACCATCTCCCGCGACCAGGTGCCGTTCGTCTTTCGGCCGGGCACCGACTATGCCTACTCGAACCCGGGGATGGCGATGCTGGCCTACGCCGTCACCGCCGCGCTGCAGGGCACGGCCCACGAGGACATCCGCACCCTCCTCCGGGAGCGCGTGATGCGGCCGATCGGTGTGGCCGACGACGAGTGGTCGGTGGGCTATGGCAAGACGTTTGACGTGGACGGCCTGCCCCTGGTGGCCAACTGGGGCGGCGGGGCCTACACGGCGCGGGCGGCGGCCGCGGTGGGCCTGCTGATGATGGCCGGCGGCCGCTGGCAGGGGCGCCAGGT
>JAAZBQ010000965.1 GCA_012513725.1 Chloroflexota bacterium | reverse complement strand
TCTCGGCAGCCGTGCGCGAGGCGTTCGTGCGCCTCTACGACAAGGGGCTCATCTACCGCGGCAAGTACCTGGTGAACTGGTGCCCGCGCTGTGGCACGGCGATCTCGGACCTCGAGGTGGAGCACGAGGAGGCCGACACCAGCCTCTGGTACGTCCGTTACTGGACGGAGGACGGCCAGGAGAGCATCACCGTGGCGACCACCCGGCCGGAGACTATCCTGGGCGACACGGCGGTCGCCGTGCACCCCGAGGACGCGCGATACCGGGACATGGTCGGCAAGCGGGTGCGCCTGCCCGCCGTGGATCGCCTGATCCCGATCATCGGCGACGAGGCGGTGGATCCCGCGTTCGGCACCGGCGCCGTCAAGGTGACCCCGGCCCACGACCCTACGGACTATGAGATCGGCCAGCGCCACGGGCTGGAAGCGATCAACGTGATGAACGACGACTCGACGATGAACGCCGAGGCCGGACCGTACGAAGGGCAGGACCGGTTCGAGGCACGGCGCAATCTGGTGGCCGATATCGACGCGGCCGGCGACCTGGTCAAAACAGAACCGTATCGCCACTCGGTGGGCCACTGCCAGCGCTGCAACACGATCGTCGAGCCGCGCATCTCGACCCAGTGGTTCGTGCGCATGCAGCCCCTGGCCGAGCCGGCTCTGGAGGTCCTCCGCGACGGACGCCTGCGCATCATCCCGGCGCGCTTTGAAAAGATCTATACGGACTGGATGGAGAACATTCGGGATTGGTGCATCTCCCGCCAGTTGTGGTGGGGGCACCGCATCCCCGTGTGGTACTGCGACGAGTGCGATACCCAGATCTGCACCCGCACCGACCCCACCGAGTGCCCGCAGTGTGGCAGCCATGACCTCCGCCAGGATGAGGACGTGCTGGATACCTGGTTCTCTTCGAGCCTGTGGCCCTTTTCTACGCTGGGCTGGCCGGAGGAGACCCAGGATTTGCAGCACTTTTATCCCACGTCGGTGCTCGAGACGGGGTACGACATCATCTTTTTCTGGGTGGCGCGGATGGTGGTCATGGGGCTGGAGATGACCGGCCGGTCGCCGTTCCACACCGTCTACCTCCACGGGCTGATCCGCAACGAAGAGGGCAAGAAGATCAGCAAGTCGATGGTGGACGCCTGGCGCTACGACCCGCTGGAGATCATCTCCGAGTACGGGCAGGATCCCCTGCGCTTTACGCTCCTGACGGGCTCCACGCCGGGGAACGACATGAAGCTGGCGCTTGGGCGGGTGGAGGCCAACCGGAACTTTGCCAACAAGATCTGGCAGGCCAGCCGCTACGTGCTCGGCAACCTGGGCGATGCGCCCGGGGACTATGCAGCGCCGGAAGAGGCGCTGGACCCGGCCGCCTTCTCTGATCCCGCCGACCGCTGGATCATCAGCCGCTACCATCGGCTGACGGGCGAGGTGAACCGGCTGCTGGAGGCCTACCAGCTGGGTGAGGCCGGGCGGCAGATCTACGATTTCCTCTGGGGCGAGTACTGCGATT
>JAAZBQ010000964.1 GCA_012513725.1 Chloroflexota bacterium | reverse complement strand
TTTCGTCGTCCCGCTACGCATCGTCTCAGCGCTCCTGCCGGCGCAGGGCGAGCCGGCGCCGGCTCGATCCTCCTCGCCCCGCAGACGGGCGCCTACCCCCAATGCCTCTCCGCCCCGCGAGAAAGAGTCCAAGGGCGGCAAGGGCTGCGTGTCGCTCCCCTGCGGCTGTGGGGCGTTCCTCGCCCTCCTGGCCGTGGTCGCCGGGATCCTGTTCGCTACCGGTACCCTGCCGGAGCTCCTCGACCTTCTCCAGGAAGAGTTGGGCATCGGCGGCGATCCGCCCCGCTCGGCCGACACCGGCTACACGAGCCCCTCGGGCGGCGGCGCGTCGGTCGTCGACTGGAGCGGCGTTGACGATCCCGAGGACGAAGACTATGGCCGGCGCCGCACCGCGAGCGGCGACACCGAGCCCGAGTACGCCGAGGCGGTCACCTCCTCCGCGGTGACGGCCATCTCCCTCTCCGACGGCACCCGGCTCGACCTGCCCGCCTCCTCCTCGCCGGTGCCGGTACGCCTGTCGCGGCAGTCGAACGCCATTGCCCTCGAGCACCCCGGCCTGGAGACCAGCGGCAGCATGCGCGTGCTAGAGTTCGACCCCAACACCGTGGATGGGTCGTTCATCCCCGTCCTCACCATCCCCGGCCGCGAGCTCGGCGAGCTGGACCTCGCCACGGTGAACATCGCCCGGGTGGGGCCGCGCTGGGTCGACGGCATGCTGATAGACAACGACCTCACCTACCTCTCCGCCACCCGCACTGCCGACGGCGATATCCAGGTGGTCGACACCACCATGGCGGCGTTGGCGGCGGCCTGGGGCAGCCTGTACGAGGCCTCGGCCAAGGCGGTGCCCGGCCTGGCGGCCCAGTATGGTGACGGGCATTTCAACACGGTCCGCTACGTGCCGATGTCGTTCCAGGGGCACCTGGAGTGGTACGTCCATCCCCGGATTGTGCGCATGATCCCCGATCCCGACGCACCGGGCCTGCGCCGCCCGGCGGTGGCCGCGGCCGACAAGGAGATCCTCGAGCAGCCCGTGTCCAACATCGTCGTCCTGGTGCACGGGCACAACGAGGAAGAGTGGGACGGCTCGGCGCCCCCCTCGACCGACTATCCCTGGGACTATGCCTACAAGCAAGAGGTGTGGACCGCGCTCTATCGCGCCTTTCTGGAGACCCAGGCCGACCGCGCCGACTGCACCGCGTTCTACGAGTTCATCTACCCGACCTTCCGCCCCGCCTACAGCCCCCTGGAGAGCGGGGTGGTGGAGCCCCTGGGCACCACCCTGGCCAAGGCGTTGCGGGTGGGCGCCAAGAACGACGCCTACTTGATCAGGCGCCTCCGCGAGGCCAAGATGGATGTGAACCTCTACGTCGGCGCCCACTCGATGGGGGGCCTGGTAGCCCGGGAGGGCCTGCGATCCCTCGATAGCGACGTGGCCGGCTGGTTCCGGCAGTTGGTCACCTGGGGCACGCCGCACCACGGCAGCCCGTTGGTGACCATGGGCTACCTCTTTCGCGGGGCCTATGTGGTGAACGCCGGCCGCCTCCGCGAGGCGCACTGGTTCCCATCGTGGGTCTCCGAGACCGACGTGAGCAACCTCCTGGGCACCCGCCTCTTCCAGTGGATCCTGGACCAGGGCGTGCAGCTGGATACCCCCGGCACCCGGGACCTGCGCTGGGACAACTATCGCTCGCTCCGGCTCGACGAGATATTCAGCGAGGACACCAAGGTCCTGGCGATGCTGGACCCCGCCAACGTCTTCTACGACCTGCGGCAGGGCGCCTTTTTGTACAACGGCAACCTCCGGCAGATGAACGAGTCCGACCCCTACCACGGGGAATCCAAGTACACCTTTATCTATGGCACCACAGGCAAGCGCCTGCCCGATAGCAGCGAGCAGACGGCCGTCGGCGCCACGCTGATCCCCTTCCTGCTCAAGAACCCCGACCGCGTGGCGGGCGATTTCGTCGGCCACGCCGACGGCTTGAGCGACGGCGCCGTGCCCGTGGCCTCGATGGCCGGCGTTGGCCTGGGAGGCGCCACCATCCACGTCGGCGACGTGGATCACGAAGAGTACTATGGCGCGGCGTACGGGCGCGCCACGGCGATGGCGACCTTTACCGCGTGGGGGATCGGGGAGGCGCGCTGCGAGTGCCCCGAAGTCCTGATCGAGCGCCCGGCGGATTCGTCGGTCGTCGAGGCGGGCGACGCGCTGGAGATCGTGGCGTGGTATGCGCTGGATCCGGCCCTGGACCCCGAGCCCGGCCGGAGGATCGAGGGCGCCGAGGCGTTCCTCGAGATCCTTGGCCAGGGCGGCGCCGAGTACCTCGGCACGCTGGACGTCAGTGCCCGGGGCGAGCTGACCGGCTCCTTCCGCATGCCCGACCTTGGCGAGGGGGAGCACCTCCTCGTGGTGCGGGCCAACTTGAAGGACGGTACCCACCTGGAATCCGACGGCAACTGGGTGGGCGCCGGCGAGTGGGTGATCCCCATCATCTGCCCCGACGGCCGCCCGCCGGGTCCCGACGGCTGCGACTATTCCTGGATTCCCGAGGGCGACTGAGCGCTTCGCCCGCAGGAGCGGATCGGTGAGCGAGTGGACATAATCGGGCCGATCATATGAGGAGGACGGGTCTAGTGACTGTGGAGGACGTGAAAACCGAGACCCTGGAGTGGAACACCCGGGTGCCCATCTTTCGGAATCGCACCATCGTCACCCAACTGGGCATCGCCATCGGCATCCCGTTCGGGATCCTGGCGCTGGTGCTGTTCCTGGTCTCCGATAGCCCCGATCGCTGGTATGCCCTGGCCGTCATCGGCGGGCTGTTGTTCCTGACGTTCCTGTTCGTCCAGGTGGTCTATGG
>JAAZBQ010000963.1 GCA_012513725.1 Chloroflexota bacterium | reverse complement strand
GGGCAGACCCGGTCGCTGACCGGGCCGCTCCTCGATCACGAACGACGGCTCGTCGCGGCTCGGGCCATCCTGGGCGAGTGGTTGGGGGGCTCGGGCGGCGGCTGGCAGGATTCCGGCGGCGTGTGGCCGGGGATCAAGCTGATCGAGGGGGTGGTCGCCGAGGAGGGCGATCCGGAGTACGGCATCAGCCGCGGCTGCCTCCTGCCCCAGCACCGCATCCTGGCCGCCGACGAGGTGGATCCTGAGACCCGGCGGCGGCTGCAGGACAGCCTCGTCCTCGTCCACGGCGGGATGGCCCAGAACGTCGGGCCGATCCTGGAGATGGTGACCGAAAAGTACCTACTACGCTCCGAATCCGAGTGGCGCGCCCGCCAGGACGCCGTATCGCTCCTCGATGAGGTGCTGGGCTGCCTGCGCCAGGGCGATGTCCCCGGCATCGGTGAGGCCACCACCCGCAACTTTCGCGGGCCGCTCCAGACCATCATCCCCTGGGCCTCGAACCTCTACACCGAGTCGCTCATCGGCAGGGCGCAGGAGGCATTCGGCCCCGCATTCTGGGGGTTCTGGATGCTCGGCGGCATGTCGGGCGGGGGTATGGGGTTCATCATTGACCCCCGGCGCCGCGGGGAGGCGCAGGACCACCTGCTGGCGCTCATGGCCGACTGCAAGCGGCGGTTCCAGAACGCGCTGCCCTTTGCCATGGAGCCCGTGGTGTACGACTTTGCCATCAACGAGCGGGGTACCTATGGGGACCTCCTCGCCGGGGCGGATGCGCTCCTGCCGGCCGACTATTACGCGCTGATCGTCCCGGCGCTGTTGCGGCAGGAGCACTATAGCCTGGCGCCCTCCCGGCGGCGGGAGATGGACGCCTTTGGCACGGCGTGCCGCACCCGGCCGGAGCTCGCGGGCATCATGCAGACGATGTTTGACGCCATCCTGCCCCGGGACGAGTCGGCTGGCGAATCGGGAGGCCAGCTCGATGATCTACTCCGGCGCCACGGCTTTGACCGCACCCAGCACGAGCAGATCCGCCAGGACCTGCGCTCGGGCCGCATCGGCCTGGCCCAGAATCGCCTGCCGGTAACCACCGACATCCGCGACGTGCGCCCCGGCGACGTGCACGACGCCACCACGGCCCTCGGCGAGGAGCACCGCCGGATCGGCCGTGCGGCCCTGGAGAACGGCGAGGTCGCCGTGGTCACCCTGGCGGGCGGGGTGGGGAGTCGCTGGACCCAGGGCGCCGGCGTGGTCAAGGCGCTGCACCCCTTCTGCAAGCTAGGGGGCCGGCATCGCTCGTTCATCGAGACGCACCTGGCCAAGAGCCGGCGCATCGGCGCCGAGTGCGGCGTGCCGATCCCCCACGTGATCACGACGTCGTACCTCACCCACGAGCCGATTGCCTCGTTCCTGCGCGAGGAAGAGGGCTATAACTATCCGGGCCCGCTCCATCTCTCCGAGGGCCGGGCGATCGGGCTGCGGTTCGTGCCGATGACCCGCGACCTGCGCTTTGCCTGGGAGGAGATGCCCCACCAGATGCTCGATGAGCAGGCGCAAAAGGTGCTCGACAGCCTGCACAACGCGCTGCTGGGGTGGGCACGGTCCATGGGCGAGGGCCGCGACTATCGCGATAACCTGGCGCTGCAATGCCTGAACCCGATCGGCCACTGGTACGAGGTGCCCAACCTCATCAAGAGCGGCGTCCTCTCCCGGCTCCTGGCCGAGCGTCCCGGCCTGCGCCACCTCATGGTCCACAACATCGACACGCTCGGCGCCGATGTCGATCCCGCCGTCCTGGGGCTTGTAAAGTCCCTCGGGGCGCCGATGACGGTGGAGGTGATCAACCGCCGGGTGGAAGACCGCGGCGGGGGCCTGGCCCGCGTGGACGGTCGGTTGCGGCTCCTGGAGGGCCTGGCCCTGCCCCGGGAGGAGGACGAGTTCCGCCTGACCTACTACAACTCGAACACCTTCTGGCTGCGGGTGGACAACCTGCTGGAGCTCTTTGGCCTCTCCCGCGAGACCCTCGGGGATGCCGCTGCGGTGGACGAGGCGGTCCGGCGGATGGCCGCCCGGGTGCCCACGTATATCACGCTGAAGGAAGTGAAAAAGCGTTGGGGCCACGGGCAGGAGGACGTGTACCCCGTGGCGCAGTACGAAAAGCTATGGGGCGACATGACGGCGCTGGCCGACGTAGAGTGCGCCTACCTCGCCGTGCCGAGGCTGCGCGGCCAGCAGCTCAAGGAGCAGGCGCAACTCGACGGGTGGTACCGCGACGGTTCCGCGGCATACGTCGACTCGCTCTGCGCGTGGCGGTAGGGATCCGGTAAAAGCAGCCTCCCGGTGGCTGGCCAGCCATCGGGATGTTGTGCGGTCAGCCCTAGAAGCACCGGACCGGGCTATCGCGGCCGGCCTCCAGCGCCCGGGGCTCGTCCAGCACCTCGCGCACCTGCGAGGCCAGCTGGCGGATCGTGAACGGCTTGGCCACCAGGTGAATCCCCTCGCGTAGGGCGCCGCCCTCACCCAGCTTTTCCCGTGGGTAGCCGGACATGAACAGGATGCGCAGCCCCGGCTGGATCCGCCCGAGTTCCTCGGCCAGTTCCCAACCGCTGGCCCCAGGCATGACGACGTCCGTCAGCACGAGGTCGATCCCCTGGCCTTCTCCAAAGACATCCATGGCGCGCTCGCCGCTCTCTGCCTCGAGCACCCGGTAGCCGAGCCTCTTGAGCATTCGGACCGTCATCCGGCGCACGTGCGCGTCGTCCTCGACCACCAGCACCGTCTCATCACCGCCCGGCAGATCGGCCACCTGCTCCGCCGCGGCGTCGGCGACGGTGGCAGCCCGCACGAGAGGCAGATAGAGCGATATGGTCGTGCCCTGGCCCTCTTCGCTATCCACCTCGATGACGCCCCCCAGTTCTCGCACGAGGCCCTGGACCATGGTCAGCCCCAGGCCAGTACCCTCGCCGATCGCCTTGGTGGTGAAAAAGGGCTCGAAGAGCCGCGCTCGTACCTCGGGCGGCATGCCGCGCCCCGTATCGGTGATGGCCAGGCGCACGTAGCGATCCGCCGCCTCCGCGCCAGCCGAGTGAGGGCTTTCGTTTGCGGTGCTCAGCGTCAACGTCCCACCGTGGGGCATGGCGTCTCGCGCGTTGATCGCCAGGTTGATGATCATCTGCCGGATGTGCGACGCGTCGGCTCGCACCACCCCGATATCGTCTCCCAGGGCCAGGCGCAGCGAAACATCCTCTCCGATGATGCGGCGCAGTATCCGCGCCATGTTCTCCACAACGTCGTTCAGGTTCAGGGGTTGGCGCCCGCCGTTCTGCCGCCGGGTGAAGGCCAGCAGCTGACTGGTCAGCTCAGTGGCGCGCAAACCGGCCTGGCGGATCTCCTCGATGTCGGTCCGGATGCTCGCCTCGGGCTCGACCGCTTCGAGCATGAACTGCGCCTCGCCGTTGATGATCATCAGGAGGTTGTTGAACTCGTGGGCGATCCCTCCGGTGAGCCGCCCGATGGCTTCTAGCCGCTGGGCGTCGCGCAGCTGGTCCTCGAGAGCCTGCCGCTCGGTGATGTCGCGGAGCGCCCAGCGGAGATCACCCTCGGCACCCTCCGCCGCCTCGATGCGGACGGCCACAGCAGAGACCGTAAAGGGCGAACCGGAGAGGGGGAGCAGGGTAAAGGTGTCTCTCCCGAGGGAGGGGCCGTCGTCGAGGGAAGCGAGGAGGTTCGCATAGCCGGGCAGGCATTCCTTGGCCACCAGGTCTCCCAGGGAGCGCCCGGTCAGGTCCTCCCGGGTGGCAGACAGCATCTCGGCCGCCGCGGCGTTCGCCTCGTGAATCACGCCATCGAGGCCCGTAACGAGATAGCCGTCGGGCATGGCCTCGAGCAGGGCGCAGCAGCCGATCCGCTGGCGCTCGGCGCTCTCCCATTCACCGCGCAGCGCCTCGTGCGCCTCGGCCAGCGCCGCGTACGCGTCTCGCAGCGTGCCCATCGTGTCGACAAGCCCTTGGGCGGCTTGCAGCGCGCCGGTTGGCGTGCCCTCGGTATCCTGGAGCTCCCTGAGCCAGGCCGCGGCGCGGTCGTGCTGCTGGTCGAATGCCAGGTTGGTCATGGTCCCCCCTTAGCAGGACGCTCGTGCGTGCGGATTGGCGGTTGCTGCCGGAGCGGAGTGGAGGCCGTGATCGGACGGACAGCGCGCAGGCACGAAGACTGGTATGCGGACGGCAAGATGCAGACGAGCGTCTGGGACGGGGGGCGACGTGAGATCGGGCGTGGATGGGCATCCGACCGTTCGTTGACTATGCGTCACAGTGTAGCAAAGCCGCGGCGGGGCGTCAACCTTTGGCTGCGCGGAGCGACGCGCACGGCACCGCCATTGCCGCGCGTGCCCGAGGCGCCGCGTCATGATCAAGCGGCTAGCGCCGCTCGGCCCCAGCGCCCCGGCCGTTGACCTCTCCGCTCGACGCCACATCGCCGCGGTCCAGCAGTCGCGCGGCGGCCGCGCGGGCGGCGGCGAGCACATCCTCCAGCGGCACGCCGCTGCGGCGGGCGAGGGCCGCACAGTCTTCGTACTCGGGCTTGGCGCTCAGGGCGCGACCGTCCACGATCTTGACCTTGACGGCCACGGGGCCGTACGGCGTCTCCACCCCTGCGCTGCGGCGCTCGGCGATCTGGCGATCCATGGTGCGCCAGCGGACGCCCAGGGTAGTGGTCTCGCGGAGCACGAGGAGGCGCATCTCGTCGCCGCGCTCCTCGGCGCAGAGCACCGAGAGCAGGGTGCCGGGGCGGTTCTTTTTCATGTAGATTGGCGTGAACCAGGCATCCAGCGCCCCCGCGGCGAGGATGGTCTCCAGTGCGTAGCCCAGTGCCTCGCCGGTCATGTCGTCGATGTTGCACTCCAAGAGGACGATGCGGTCCGGTGTGTCCGCGTTCGGCAGGCTCTCGCTGTGTGCCATGCTTCCTCCGTAGATGGGCCTGCTACTCCCGCGCCGAGCGGCCGGCTCGTGCGAGCGCCGCCCGATTGGCGATGAGCCCGGCCATGGCGCCGGCCCCCACGCCGTTGTCGATGTTCACCACCGCCAGCCCCGGCGAGCAGGTCTGCAACATGCTGAGGAGGGCCGCCTCGCCACGGCCACCGTACCCATAGCCTACCGAGGTGGGCAGGCCGATGACCGGCACGTCCACCAAGCCCGAGACCACGGAGGGCAGCGCGCCATCCATCCCGGCCGCCACGATGAGGACGTCGACCTCTTCTGCCAGCATCCGCTCCAGCGGAGGGAACAGCCGGTGTAGCCCGGCCACCCCGACGTCGTAGGCCGTCTCCACGGTGCAGCCCATCTCCTGGCACACGACCGCCGCTTCCTCGGCGATGGCCTGGTCCGACGTGCCGGCCGTGATCACCCCGACGCGCCCCCCCGTCGGCGCCACGCTGTGCTCGGGATGGCGTACGATCGCGGCGCGGGAGGCAGAGTACCACTCCAGCATGCCGTCGGCCCCGTACCGCTCGCGCAGGGCCTCCTCGAGCTCGGGCGACACGCGGCTGAGGATCGCGCGCCCCGTCCGCTCGAAGAACGTGGCCGCGATGTTCAGGCATTGGGGCACCGTCTTGGTGCTGGTCCACACGACCTCTGGCACGCCCTTGCGCGCCTGGCGGTTCAGGTCGAGGCGGGCGTCCAGGGCCTCGGAGAGCTTGCGGCTAGGACTGGTTGGCAACTCGGTCATCGAAACTCCCACTGCGATAGCCATCGAGATCCAAGGTTACATAACGGTAGCCGCGGGCCGTCAGCCCCTCGCTGATCTGCCTCCGGAGGGGATCCTGCGCCGCCCGGGGGATGTCCTCCGGAGCGAGCTCCAGCCGGGCGATGGGATAGTGGTCGCGGACCCGCAGGGCGCTGGTGCCCAGGAGGTCGTGCAGAAAGCGCTCGGCGCCCTCCACCCGGGCGAGTCCCTCGCGGGTGAGGGGCGTGTCGTACGGAAAGCGCGTGGCCAGGCAGGCCGCCGCGGGGCGATCCCAGTTCGGCAGGCCGGCGCGGCGGGCCAGCGTGCGGATCTCGGCCTTGCCCAGGCCGGCCTCGGCCAGGGGCGCGCGGGCGCCGACCTCACGGGCCGCCGCAGATCCGGGGCGGTACTGGAGATGATCGTCGGCGTTCTCGCCATGCACCAGCATGGCGCCGTCGCTTTCGGCTGCCAGGTCGCGGAGCAGTTCGAACCGGGCACGCTTACAGTGGTAGCAGCGGTCCACGGGGTTGCTCGCCACCTGGGGGTTGGCCAGGTCGTCAACGGGTAACATGCGGTGCTCGACGCCCAAGGACGCGGCGATACGCCGGGATAGCTCGGCCTCGTCACCGGGAAAAAAGGGGGACTCGGCGGTGAGCGCCAGGACCCGCTCCGGGCCCAGGGCGCTCACGGCGGCGGCGAGGAGGTAGGACGAGTCGACCCCGCCAGAGAGGGCCACGGCTACCCGGCCCAACTCTCGGAGGATGCCGTGCAGCAGAGCCTCCTTGGCCGCCAGGTTCCGAACGCCATCGGGCTCGGTCATCACCTCTCCCCATCGCAATACAGAGTAATCAAGTCTCGAATGGCCATTATAGGGCGTGCGCCGGGCCCGTCAACTGGCCAGAGGTCGCCCCGCTGCAGTCGAAACGCACCGCGATCCGTACTTGACGGGCCCACCTCGATGCGGCACAATGGCGCGGTATGCAGTGTCATCCGTATAGCGAGAGGGAGTTGGGCCCATGCACAAGCTGGTCTTGGTACGACATGGCCAGAGCACCTGGAACCTCGAGAACCGCTTTACCGGCTGGAAGGACGTGGACCTATCGGCCACCGGCGTCGAGGAGGCCACCGCCGCCGGGCGCGCGCTCAAGGCCGAGGGCTACGAGTTCGATATTGCTTACACGTCGGTGCTCAAGCGCGCCATCCGCACGCTGTGGATCGTCATGGACGAGATGGACCTCATGTGGATCCCGGTGTACCGCTCCTGGCGCCTGAACGAGCGGCACTATGGGGCCCTCCAGGGGCTGGACAAGGCCGAGACGGCCGCCAAGCACTCTGAGGAGCAGGTGCACATCTGGCGCCGTTCCTACGACATCCCGCCCCCGCCGATGGCCGACGACGACCCTCGCCACCCGCGCTTCGATCGGCGCTACGCCGAGCTCAAGCCGGAAGAAATCCCGGCCACCGAGTGCCTCAAGGATACCGTGGCGCGCATGCTGCCCTACTGGCACGAGACGATCGCGCCCCAAGTGCGGGCCGGCAAGCGGGTCCTCGTCGCCGCCCACGGCAACAGCCTCCGGGCGCTGGTCAAGTACCTGGACAACGTGTCCGACGAAGAGATCCCGTCGCTCAACATCCCCACGGGTATCCCCCTCGTGTACGAGCTGGACGACGACCTCAAGCCGCTCAAATCGTACTATCTCGGGGATCCCGACGCCGTGGCCGCCGCGATGGCCGCGGTCGCCGCACAGGGCAAGGCGAAAAAGTAGGGGCCTCGACCTCTCCCAGCGGCAGACCTCGCGCGGGCCCTTGAAGGGCCCGCGTTTCGTTGTGGGCGCTCCGTCGGCAAAGCTGCAGCGGCCTGCGGCGAGGCTGCACGTCAGCGTTCTGCGCGAACGCAGGACCTGGGGCGTCTTCTATGGGCTGCGGCAGCCCGGCTGCCGCTTTTGGGCCTGTACCAGATCACTGCCTGATGACGGCAGACCACCCTGCCCTCTTGCTCGGCGAAGACCCACGGGCGTCCTGCCTCCCGGGGCACGTGCGTGCCATAGCACGCAAGGCGGCATGCCCAGCCCGAGCAGACTCGGGCGGATACTGGGGCCGGGCTGCCGCAGTCCAAAGGGGACTCCCCCATGGCCTGCATGCGCCAAGACTCTGACGGTCACCCCTGCGGCGAGCGCGTGGTGACACGCCTCCTGCCGCGGGTTATCCTGGATGCAGATCGGATTAGTGCACAATAGGAGCATGCACCATCAAGTGCCCACAGTGTGGCGCCGAGTATCCGGGGGAGGTCGAGTGTGAGGCGCGGTTCCACCGCCT
>JAAZBQ010000962.1 GCA_012513725.1 Chloroflexota bacterium | reverse complement strand
CCTACCTCGGCGTGCCCCCCACCGAGGTGCAGGTGCTCACGCCGATCCATTCCGGCGAGGCGGGCACGGCGGCGCTGAACGCCGCATTGCAGGCCCGGCTGAATCCCCCCGCCCCCCATAAGGCGGAGCACGCCCTGGGACCCGGGCCCGGTGGACGCACGGGCCGCGTCTTTCGGGTGGGCGACAAGGTGCGCCAAACCCGCAACAACTATGAAAAACAGGTGCTGAACGGAGACCTGGGCATCATCCAGAGCGTGGACGCCGAGCAGGAGACCCTGTCGGTGCTGTTCGACGATCGCAGCGCCTCCTACGGATTTGATGAGTTGGACGAACTGGTGCACGCCTGGGCGATGACGGTGCACTCGGCGCAGGGCTCCCAGTGGCCAGCGGTGGTGGTGGTGATGCTCACCGCGCATTACGTGATGCTGGAGCGCAACATCCTGTACACGGCGCTCTCCCGCGCCGAGCGCCTCGCCGTACTCCTGACCCAGGAAAAGGCCGTGCGCCTCGCGGTGAGCCAGGATCGCTCCACCCGCCGCCGCACCCGCTTGGTGGAGCGCGTCGCCCAGGCCTCGGCCGAACCCGCCCGCCCCACCGCCGGCCAGGGCACGCTGAGCTGACCCCCCCTTCCCGGAAGCGTTCTCCTTCCCGGAAGGTGCCTTGCCTTCCGGGAAGGTAACGGCAACCAAGAACCTACCCGGAAGCCAAGGCAGCTTCCGGGTAGGTTTGGCGCTTCCGGAAAGGATGATAGGAGGACCCGATGACCGATCTGCCAAACGAACGCATTGTCCGCATCGAACGGGGCACGCTGGTGGGCCGCCGGCCGCGGTGCTGCATGTACAACGGCCGCATGGTGGGCCCCGATTACATCCAGGGCCACGGCGATACGGTGCGCGACCCCCTGGTGCGCCTGGTGACCTCCGGCGGCGCCGAGGGGATCGGCCACTCCCGCCTCTCCCGCGAGGGGGCGGAGGCCTTGGTGGGCCGATCGCTTAACGACCTCTTTCGCCTCCCCGATGGCTGCACGGAGGCGGGCCGGCCGGTGGACCTCCCCCTCTGGGATCTTGCCGCGCGGATGGCCGGGCTGCCCCTCTACCGCCTCCTCGGCGGCCGGGGTTCCCGGGAGGTGGAGGTCTATGACGGCTCCATCTACATCGACGACGTGGGCAAGAGTGACGAGGAGGCCGTGGCCATCTACCGGGAGGAGGTGGCCGTTGGCCAGGCGCATGGTTTTCGCCACTTTAAGGTCAAGGTGGGGCGCGGCGCCTACTGGATGCCCACCGAGGAGGGGCTCGCCCGCGACGCCCTGGTGATCCACACCGTCCGCGAGGCCGCGGGACCCGACGCCCGCGTGCTCATCGATGCGAACATGGGCAACACGGTGAATACTGCCATCGACCTCCTGCGGCGCACCCGCGAAGATCGGGTCTACTGGTTCGAGGAGCCCTTTTATGAGGACCGCCCGGCGAACGAACGCCTCAAGGCCTTCCTCCGGGAGGAGGGGCTGGACACTCTCGTTGCCGACGGGGAGTACCATCCGCCCGACTACTTTTTCGACCTCGTGCGGGAGGGCCTCATCGACGTCGTGCAACACGACCTGCGCGCCTGGGGCCTCTCCTGGTGGATCGCCACCGCCCACCGGATCGAGCCCTGGGGCGCTCGCTGCGGCCCGCACTGCTGGGGCAGCCTCGTGGAGCGCTACACCCACGCCCATTTCGCCGCCTCGATCCCCCACTATGCCCTCCTGGAGACGTCGCCGGTGGAGATGCCCGGCCTGATCGAGGAGGGCTGGGCCTGGCAGGGCGGGCGCCTGGTGGTCCCCGACGCGCCGGGCATCGGCCT
>JAAZBQ010000961.1 GCA_012513725.1 Chloroflexota bacterium | reverse complement strand
CCTGCCGCGTACGGCTTTCCTGCCGCGTACGGCTATCCTGCCACGCGAACGGTGAGGCCCGTTACCGCCAGGGGCTGGCCGGGGGCCGTGGCCTTGAGGGGCACGCCCCGCCCGGCACGCGGAGCGGCTTCGACGCCCTCGGCCGGCACGTTGAGGGGCTCGCCATCGGCCAGCAGAACGTCGAGGCTATCGCCCAGCCGCGCGACCGCTACCGCCGCCACCGGGCCGGTGGCGCGGGTGGTCTTCCACACCTGCACGCCCTTGCCCGCGCGGCCCTGGACGGGGAACTCGGCCAGCGCCATGCGCTTGGCGTGGCCCGCCGCCGTGACCGCCACTACCCAGAGATCCTCGGCGGGCTCCAGGAGCAGGGCGTTCACGAGAGGGTCGCCATCGAGCATCTTGATCGCCGCGACGCCTCGCGCCGTGGGGCTGGTCTGGGTGTTCACCGCCTCGGCGGAGAACTGCAGCGCGCGGGCCGGGATCTTGCCGCCGCCGGCGGTGCAGATGAGCACCACCGTCTGCGCCGTGGCCGCGCCGGCGGTCAGCAGTTCGTCGCCTTTTGCCAGACCGATGATGCCGGTCCAGTTGGCGCTGGCGACCGCCCGCACGTCGTCGACGGTCATGCGCTTTACGCTCCCCTGGCGGGTGACCAGCACCAGCGTCCCCTCCTGGCCGAGCGCCCCGCAGGAGACGATGTACTCGCCCCCGGCCAAGCCCATCGACGAGGGGGTGGCCTGCTCGGGCAGACGCCCCACGGCGTCCAGCCACAGGCGCCCCCGGTTGGTGGCCAGGAAGACCGTGGCGTCCGGCGGCACGACGAGGTCACACAGGACGCTGGTGCGGCTGCGCCGGCCGCGGCGCTTGCCGCCCGAAGCCCCGGCATCCTGCCGCTCCACGCCGTCGGCGCTCAGGAGCAGCCGCTGCCGATCACCGGGGACGACGAGGTCGGCCAAGGTGAGGGTCACCTCGTGGCCCTGCTGGGCGTCGGCGATGATGGTGCGCCGCGGCTGGGCGAACTGGTCCTTGATCTCGCGCGTTTCGTCGACCACCAGCCCCAGCCGGCGCTCCTCGGAGGCCAGGATCGCCTCCAGCTCCTCGATCCGGGCGCGCAGCTCATCGGCCTCGTCGGCCAGCTTTCTCCGCTCGAGGGCTGCCAGGCGCTTCAGGGGCATGTCGAGGATGGCCGCGGCCTGCAGGTCGCTGATCGACAGGCGTCGCTTGAGGTTGGTGTGGGCCGTCTCGGTGGTGCGCGAACGCCGAATGATGTCGATGACCTCGTCGATGGCGTCCAGCGCCTTGAGCAGGCCCTCGACGATGTGCAGCCGCGCCTGCGCCCGTTCCAGGTCGTACCGGGTGCGGCGCACGATGACGTCCAGCCGATGCCGGACGAACTCTACCAAGATCTCGAGCAGGCTCAGCTGGCGGGGCTGCGCCACGCCGTCGACGTGCACTAGGGCCAGGGCGTTGTATGACAGGCTGGCCCGCATCTGGGTGTAGGTGAACAGCGCGGCGAGCGCCTCCCGCGGGTCGGCGCCCCGGGCCACCTCGAACACCACGCGCATGCCGTGATAGTCCGACTCGTCGCGCACGTCGGTGATCCCGGCGAATCGCTCCCGATCGGCCGCCACCCGCTCGAGGATGGTGTTCTTTTGCACCTGGAAGGGCAGTTCGGTGACGACGATCTCCGACTTGCCCCCGCCGATATCCTGGATGTCGGCCTTGGCCTGGCAGACGAGGGTGGTGTTGCCGGTCTCGTACCCCTCGAGCACCATGTCCACGCTGTCGGCGCCCTGCATCCGGTAGCGGTACAGGATGCCGCCGGTGGGCAGATCGGGCCCCGGCACGATCTTCATGAGTGCCTTGGCGGTGATCTTGTCGCGCTTGTCCCAGCGCTTGGCCAGGTAGGCCACGGCGTCGCAGACCTCGCCGAGGTTGTGGGGCAGAATGCTGGTGGACATGCCCACGGCGATGCCGGCGGAGCCGTTCACCAGGAGGTTGGGGAAGCGGGTACCCAGCACGGTGGGCTCGCGCTCGGTGCCGTCAAAGTTGTCCTTCCAGTCCACCGTGTTCTTGTCGATATCGGCCAGCATCATCTCGCCAATGGCCGACAGGCGGGCCTCCGTATAGCGCATGGCCGCCTGCGAGTCGCCGTCGGCAGAGCCAAAGTTGCCCTGGCCGTCGACCAGAGGATGGAGCATGGCGAAATCCTGGGCCATCCGCACCATGGCGTCGTACACCGACGAATCGCCGTGGGGGTGGTACTTGCCCATGCAATCACCCACCACGCGGGCCGACTTGCGGGTGGGCCCATCGTGGCGCAGGTGCATCTCGTGCATGGTCCAGAGGATGCGCCGCTGGACCGGTTTCAGGCCGTCGCGGACGTCGGGCAGGGCGCGATCGAGGATGGTGTCGATGGCGTAGCGCTTGTAGGCCTGCTCCAT
>JAAZBQ010000960.1 GCA_012513725.1 Chloroflexota bacterium | reverse complement strand
GACAAAGGCAGAAACCCGGTCGCTCCAGCGGGTGCCGCGGCTAAAGGGCTTCCAGGTGGTAGCGTTGCGCGCGATGGCGCCGGTCTCCCGGCCGCGAAGCGCCTCGTACATGGCCACGATGGCCGGCACGTCCTCGCGTGTGTACTCGCGGGTGGCATAGTGCGCTCGGGCGCGTTCGGCGTAGCGGGTCATCACCTCGGCGGTGCACTCGACCAGCGAAGAGGCATAGCCGAACTTTGGGTAAAAGTCGGTGATCCCGAACAGGGCGGAGAGGTGGTAGCCGTCCTCCTGCATAAAGGCCAGGCTGTCCTCGAGGACCTGCCGGGCATAGCCCTTGTTGCGATGCTCTCGGCCGGTGCCCACCCCGCCGATCCCGCCGCAGCGGACGACGCGATCGCCGATGTGCATGGATAGGTCGATGACGCTGAGGTGGCTGACGCTGGTGTCCTCGTCCACGAGCAGTTCGATGCGGGTGTAGCCGGTGTGGGGGGTACGCTGAATTCTGGGCATGGGCTCCTCCTCTGTGTGCTTGGGGATTATATGCACGCCGCCCCGCGGCGCAACGTGGCCCCTCCTTCCCGGAAGGTGCCTTGCCTTCCGGGAAGGTGCTGCGGTCGAGGAACCTTCCCGGAAGCCCGGGCAGCTTCCGGGAAGGGAGGAGCACTCGTTGTCATCTCGCCGGGGCGGTGCTATGATCGGCGCCATCCGCACCCTGAACACCGCACACGGGAGGCAGGCGCATGAAGATCACCGGCATCGACACGTTCCTCGTCGAGGTGGGCCGCAGGAACCTCTGCTTCGTCAAGGTCACCACCGACGAGGGCCTCCATGGCGTCGGCGAGGCGTACAGCGTGGGCCCCGACGAGGCCACGGCCAACGTCGTCGGCTATTTCCGCGATTGGCTCATCGGCCTGGACCCCCTGGATATCGAGGGGATCTGGCAGCGGGTGTACCTGTGCAGCCGCTTCCCCGGCGGCTCGGTGGTCCTGTCGGCGCTCAGTGGCATCGACCACGCCCTGTGGGACATCAAGGGCAAGGCGTACGGCGTGCCGGTCTACCAGCTCCTGGGGGGCAAGTGCCGGGATAGGATCCGGGTCTACCAGAACCCCGGCGGCGCGACCCCCGAGGAGACCCTGGAGAACGCCCTGGCCCTCCAAGAGCGCTACGGGTTCACCGCTTTCAAGACGAACCCCTTGCCCCCCGACCAGCACGATCTGGCCTGGCCCCGGGTGCTGGACTATGTGGAACGCAAGATGCGGCTCCTGCGCGAGGGACTGGGGCTCGATGTGGAGATCGCCCTGGATCCCCACGCCAAGATCCTGGAGCCTGCCAAGGCCCTGGACGTCTGCCGGGCGGTGGCGCCCTTCCACCCGATGTTCGTGGAAGAGCCCCTCCGGCCGGAGAACGTCGAGGCGCTGGCCGGGGTGCGGGCCAAGTCGCCGGTGCCCATCGCCACGGGCGAGATGCTCTATACCAAGTGGGAGTTCCGCGACCTCCTGCGCGCCGGGGCGGCCGACATCGTGCAGCCCGACATCTGCTGCTGCGGCGGGATCACGGAGATGAAAAAGATCGCCGCCCTCGCCGAGGCCGAGTACGTCACCGTGGCGCCGCACAACCCGATGGGCCCGCTGGCCACCGCGGTGAACGCCCAGTTCTCCGCCACGGCGCCGACGTTCCTGATCCTGGAATACCACGTGGACACGGAATCGCCCCGGCGGGATCTCATCGACGAGCCCTACGAGATGGTCGACGGGTACCTCCTGCTGCCCGACCGCCCGGGGCTGGGGATCGAGCTGAACGAGGAGTATTTCGCGGCGCACCCGTACCAGCCCTGGCACAGGGGCTTTCCCATCCGCGACGACGGCTCCATGGCCATGATCTAGGGAAAAGAGGGACGCAGAGGCGCGGAGGGGGACGCAGGGACGCAGAGAAGCCAAAGCCAGGACGTAAACGCGGCGGAGGGCCAGCGGCCGCATGCGGGTTACTCCCGATGGAATCGGTGAGCAGCCACGCACGGGGCGCATCGTTGCCCGTGGGCGGCGATTGTCTGGCTAGTCCTTGCGTCTTTGCCCCTTTGCGCCTTGGCGTTGTTCCTCTCTTCCCTGCGTCTCTGCGTCCCCCTCCGCGCCTCTGCGTTGATCTTCCGGGCATTGACGCAGTGGGCGGGTAGGGTATAATGAGTATAGATGAGCCCGTTGTTAGCGTGAAGGCAGAGTGGATGCGAACGGACAACCAGAGACCGCAGCCGACGCAGAACCCCGATGTGGCTCGAGAGGATATCGTCTTTGGGCACCCCAGCGAAGAGGAATTCGCTCGGGTGCTCGACTTTTACTGCATTCGTTGGCGCTACGAGACGACGACCTTTCCCCTGCAGTGGGACGAGGACGGCCAGATCGTCGAGGCCTTTTCCCCCGACTTTTACCTTGTGGACCAGGACCTGTACGTGGAACTGACCACTTTGCGCCCCAAGCTGATGCGCGCCAAGCGGCGCAAGATCCGCCTGATGCACGAGCTGTACCCGGAGATCAACGTCCGGCTGTGGCGGCGCCGCGATTTCGAGAGGCTCCTGGAGCGCTTTGGCCAGTGCGACCGCCACGATGAACTCGTCGGCCAGGAGGCCCTGAACCAGTGAGGTGAGCAGCCCGGTGCAACCCATTGCCAACGACGTGCAGCGGGTGATCCACTCGGAGGAGGCCATCCAGGCGCGCATCGCCCGCCTGGGCCGCGAGATCTCCGAGGACTATGCCGGCCAGGACCCCATCCTCGTCGGCGTGCTCACCGGCGTGGTGCTGTTCATGGCCGACCTCCTCCGGGCCATCTCGGTGCCCGTCACGGTGGATTTCATGGCCATCTCCCAGTACGCCGGCGCCAGTGAGTCGGGCACCGTGCGGATCACCAAGGATCTGGACCACTCCATCAGCGGCCGCCACGTTCTCTTTGTCGAGGACGTCATCGACACCGGCTTGACCCTGAACTACCTCCTGCGCACCCTGCGCACCCGGGAGCCGGCCAGCCTGGAAGTCTGCGTCCTCTTTGACCGGCCTTACCGCCGGCTGATCGACGTCCCCGTGCGATACAAGGGCCTGGAGCTTCCCGACGAGTTCGTGGTGGGGTACGGGCTGGATGCCGGCGGCCACTATCGCAACCTGCCCTACGTCGGCGTGCTGCACCCCGAGGTCGAGCGCTAGGCGCTACTCCCGTAGATATGGCGGCGAGAGTCTCCCACGCGATGCGGGTGGGCGGACCGTGTGTGCGAGCCCTGCATTGCCTGTCATCCTGAGGCCTGTCCTGAGGTCTGCCGAAGGGTCCTCCGAAGGACCTCCGCCGTACTGCCTCCCTAACCTCCCATCCCAACCCCAAGCCCCCAGCACCACCTTCCTGACCCCTCATGCCGTGCCAAAAGTATCATCATCATCAAGAACGCGCGCGGGCGGCGCGGATGTGACGGGTGGTTGGGGGGCGAGGGGCGGGAGGCGTTACCCACCCCGCTCCTCGATCAGGACCACCACGGATCGCGGCCCCGCCTCATAGTGCGGCTCTGCCAGCACCTCGGCGGCATCCTCGGAGACGATGTCCAGGGGCGCCTCCTGCATGGTGTCCACAATGCGCTTCCAGCGCACGCCCGGCGGCAGGGCAAAGGTCAGCGGCTCCCAATAGGCGTTGGCGATGATATACACGTCGCCATCGCCGCCCACCCCGTGAAACTGGATGGCCAGGGTGCGGGAATGGTGCCCCCAATCCGGCTCGCCGAGCCGCACCCCGTGGTAGGTGACGTCCTCCTGAAAAGCGTCCCGGTACGTGCGGCCGTCCAGCCGGCGGGCGGCCGTGAGTGTGGGGTGGCGCTGGCGAAAGGCGATGAGCGCCTGGACGAACCGGAACAGCCAGGCATTCTCAAAGAGGAGCCGCCAGTCGTACCAGGAGGTCTCGTTGTCCTGGTTGTAGGCGTTGTTGTTGCCGCCCTGGGTGCGGCCGATCTCGTCGCCGCCCAGGAGCATCGGCGTGCCCCGGGCGGTAAGGAGCAGCGTTAGGAGGTTGCGCATCTGCCGGCGGCGCAGGGCGTTTACCACCGGGTTTTCCGTCTCCCCCTCGGCGCCGCAGTTCCAGGAGTGGTTCTCGTCCATCCCGTCGCGGTTGCCGTCGCCGTTGGCGATGTTGTGCTTGCGGTTGTAGGAGACGAGGTCCCGCAGGGTAAAGCCGTCGTGGGCGGTGACATAGTTGATCGAGTGGGCGGAGACGTACGAGTTCTTGTCGCGAAAGACGTCAAAGGAGCCCGTCATCCGCCAGGCCAACTCCCGCACCATGCCGGGGTCTCCCCGCACAAAGCGGCGCACGTCGTCGCGGAACTCACCGTTCCACTCGGCCCAGCGGTCGCCGGTGAACGATCCCAGCTGGTAGAGGCCCGCCGCGTCCCAGGCCTCGGCGATCAGTTTGGTGCCCGCCAGGATGGGATCCGACTCGATCTCCCACAGGATCGGCGAATCGCGATCCGGCTCCCCCTGCTGGTTGCGGGAGAGGATCGAGGCCAGGTCAAAGCGGAACCCGTCGACGTGGTACTCTTGCACCCAGTAGCGCAGGCAGTCGCGGATCATGCGCCGCACGATCGAGTGGTTGCAGTTCACCGTGTTGCCCGTACCGGAATAGTTCGCATAGTAGCGCCGGTCGGGCTGCAGCATGTAGTAGGCAATGTTCTCCAGGCCGCGGAAGCAGATGGTGGGGCCGCGGTGGTCGCCCTCACCGGTGTGGTTAAAGGCGATGTCCAGGATCACCTCGATGCCGGCCCGGTGGAGGGCCTTGACCATGTCGCGGAACTCGGTGGCTAGGTCTACCGCCTCCTCGCAGCAGCCGTACGCCGCGTGGGGGG
>JAAZBQ010000959.1 GCA_012513725.1 Chloroflexota bacterium | reverse complement strand
GGCGGAGGAGGGCGCCCGGGCGCTCCTGGCCCAGGTGCAGCTGGATCCCGAGTACGCCGGTCGCCTGCCCGCCGAGCTTAGCGGCGGCGAAAAGCAGCGGGTGGCGATCGCCCGGGCCTTTGCCACCGATCCCGATCTCGTCCTCGCCGACGAACCCGTGTCGTCCCTTGACGTGTCGGTGCAGGCGTCCATCCTGGAGCTCCTCGCGATGCTGCAGGGTGAGCGCGGCGTCAGCACCGTGTTCATCTCCCACGATCTCGCCGTGGTGGGCTATCTCGCCGACGACATCCTCGTGCTGTACCGCGGCCAGGTGATGGAAGAGTCTCCGGCCGAGGCCCTGTTCGTCCCTCCGTACCACCCCTACACCGAGGCGCTCCTGGCCTCGGTGCCGCTCATCGACCCGGAGGGCGTCCAGCGCCCGGTGCGCCTGGAGGGCGAGGTGCCCGGCCCCGCCGAGGTCCTGACGGGGTGCCCGTTCCATACCCGCTGCCCGCGCTTCCTGGGGCCCATCTGCGTCCGCGAGACGCCGCCCTGGCGGCATGACCCCAAGACCGGGGCGCGCATCTTTTGCCACATCCCCCTCGAGACCCTGAACGAGGTCCAGGAGCGCCCGTTTGCCTTTCGCGGCGCCGGGTGGGAGGGGTAAGCCCATGGCACTCTATGTCCTCCGCCGGCTCGGGTTCCTGGTGCTGACCTTGTGGATCACGTCAGTTCTCATCTTTGCCGTCACCCGGCTGCTGCCCGGCGATGTGGCGCGGGTCATCCTCGGCCGCGAGGCGGGTGAAGCCGCCCTGCGCGATCTGCGCGAGGAGCTGGGGCTCGATCGGCCGGCGCTCGTGCAGTACGCCACCTGGCTCAGGCGCTTTGTCGCGGGCGACTGGGGTACGTCGTACAGCACCCGACAGGAGATCACGCCCCTGGTGCTCCAGCGGCTGCGCAACTCGCTGATGCTGGCGGGGCTCACCCTCCTGCTGGCCACCCCGCTGGGCATCGGGCTCGGGGTGCTGGCGGCGCTGCGCGAGAATACCCTGGTGGACAACCTCATCGGGGTTGCCTCGCTATCGGTGGTCGGCCTGCCCGAGTTCGTCACCGGGTTGGTCCTCATCCAGGTGCTGTCGTTCTCCTTGGGGTGGTTGCCGGCCAATTCCTCCATCCGCCCGGACGCCACCCTGGGCGAGGCGCTGCCCATGCTGGTGCTGCCGGCCCTGACGGCGATGCTGGTGCTGCTGGCCTATATTGCCCGGCTCACGCGCGCCGGGGTGGTCGAGGAGTTGCACCGGGCATATGTACGGACCGCCACAATCAAGGGGCTGCCGCGACGCACAGTGATCGGCAAGCACGTGCTGCGCAACGCCCTCCTGCCCACCATCACGGTCATCGCCATCTCGTTCGGTTGGTTGATCAGCGGCCTTGTAGTGGTGGAGAACGTGTTCAACTACCCCGGCCTGGGCAGGCTCCTCGTCTTTGCGGTGGATCGCCGAGACCTGCCACTGATCCAGGCCATCAGCATGATCACGGCCGTTGGCTATGCGGGGGCCAACCTGGCGGCGGACCTGTTGTACGCCCTGCTGAACCCGCGGGTGCGGTTTGGTCAGTAGTCGATCTAGAAGGGAGCACGCACAATGTTGTTCGAGCGTATCGAGTCGGAGGGCCTGGCGCACTACTCCTACCTCTTGGGCAGTGGCAACGAGGCCGTGGTGATCGACCCGCGCCGCGATTGCCAGGTGCACGTGGATCGGGCGGCGCAGGAGGGGATGCGGATCACCCACATCCTGGAGACCCATCGCAACGAGGACTATGTCATCGGCTCCACGGAGCTAGCCGCCCGCACGGGCGCCGAGATCTGGCACGCCGACAGCCAGCTGGACTATGCCTATGGCAACCCGGTCGCCGACGGGCAGCGGTGGCGGATCGGCGAGGTCGAGGTCCAGGCCCTGGCCTCGCCCGGGCACACGCCGGGCATGATGAACTATCTCCTCCACGATGCCGGCGGGCGGCTGTGGGGCGTCTGCACGGGCGACACCCTGTTCGCCGGGAGCGTCGGGCGCGTGGATCTCGCCGGCCCCGAGCGCACCGAGGAGATGGCCGGGCTCCTGTACGACAGCATCTTTGAGCGCCTCCTGCCCCTTGGCGATGGGGTGCTCGTCCTGCCCGCGCACGGGCCGGGCTCCGTGTGTGGCGGATCCTCCATCGCCGACCGCCCCTGGACGACGCTCGGCATCGAGCGACGCCACAACCCACGCTTGCAGGTCGCCTCCCGCCAGGAGTTCGTGGAGCAGACCGCCCTGACCCAGCCCTTTCCCCCCTACTTTGCCATGATGGAGCGCCTGAACCTGGAGGGACCTCCATCCCTACCGCGGCTGCCCACTCCTCCGCCACTCGCCCCCGAGGCCTTTCAGACCGCCGCGGGCGATGGCACCATTGTGGACCTTCGGGACTCGCTGGGGTTCCAGGCCGCCAACATCGCCGGGGCGGTGTCGATCTGGACTCCGCGGCTGGCCCGTTACGGCGGGTGGTTCCTCCCCTACGACAGGGACCTCTACCTGGTGGCCGGGGATGGCAGCGTCACTCCGGCCGTCCGCACGCTCGTCCGTCTCGGATACGACCGCATCGGGGGCGCGTTGGCCGGCGGAATGGAAGCCTGGCAGTCTGACGGCCTGCCCAGCGGCTCGCTCATGAACATCACCGTGCCCCAGTTGCGGACGCTGTTCGAAAAGGGCGGAGAGCCCTGGATCCTGGATCTGCGAACGGCCGATGAGCTGGAGAACGAAGGCCGCATTCAGGGGGCTTACCACCTGCCCCTGACGGACCTTCTGGCGCGGATGGACGAGGTGCCGCGCGAGGAGAACATCTTTGTGTTCTGTGGGAGTGGCGTGCGCTCGACGATCGGCGCCAGCCTGTTGGCCCGGCAGGGGTGGAGGCGCCTGACGGTGGTGATGGGTGGCATGGAGGGCTGGCAGGCGCTGAGCGCCAGTCGCCGCTAGTGGCCTGCTTGCGGGCGGTAAGGCGCCTGCGACCAGGGAGAGGAGTTCGTATGGCGAGGAGATGGATCCCGGTGGTGTTGGCGTTGCTCGTCGCGCTGCTGCTGGTCGGCTGCGAGCCCGAGAGCAGCCCCGAAGACGACAGCGATCTGGCGGCCTTTGAGGGCGGCCCCGACTATGGCTATGACGATCTGCTGGCCGAGCTGGAGACCTCCCAGGAGGCGGACATCGAGGTGGAAGGCGCCGACGCCGGTGATGCCCCCCTGAGCGGCGGGCTGTCCGCCGAGGCGGAGGTCCGTACGCTCTCGGTGAACGGCGAGCCGGTGTACGTGTACGAGTTCGATAACCAGGAAGCTGCCACCGCAGCGGCGGCGACCGTCTCGGCCGACGCCGCCTTGGTGGATGCGGTACCCGTCGAGTGGGGCGGCACGCCGCACCTGTACGCGGCGGGACAACTGGTCGTTGTGCACATCGCTCCCGAGGCGCAGGCAGATCTCGATGTAACGGAGCTGTTGCAGTCGGCGTTGGGCGCCGAGTTTGCCGGCGGGCCGATCGCGTCAGAGACGCCGACCAGCTGACGCCGCGCCGCTTTGGGGCCGTTGGCCAGGGCCAACGCAATCCCAACATAACGCAACCCAGATCAACGATTCCGCCAACCAGGTACATCGGTTGCCCCCTGGCGTGGTGTGTTAGCATGGGGCAGAGTGGCGTGCGTGTTTGCTGCATTCCCCCGGCGTCCAGTGCCGCTGCCTTGCCCCGTCGGCCCGGCCGCGTACATCACGCCGTACTGCCTCGTGATCGTTCTCGACTCGAATCAGGACTCTGGCCACCCCAATCGGCGCGGCGGGGACGTGGGTGGCGTGCCGGCGCGCCGCGGGGCGACCTCGGGGTATGGATGAGGAACGGCGTCCGAGCGCCGGACAGGAGGAGGATATCGGGCGTGGATTGCGCGAGGGAGCGGGCGATCGCTTGATGCAGTGTTGGATGCGATGCCCACGGCCGGTGCGGCCGGGGGCGATAGGGAGGGGAGTCAGATGACCCGTTTGATGCGAGGAACCCTGATAGCGACCCTGGCGTTGCTGCTGATCCTGGCCGGTGCTGGATCGGGTGCCCTCGAGGCGCAGGAGCCGTCGAGCGATGGCGATATGCCGCGTACGGTGACGACCTCGGGTCTTGGAGTGGCCGAGGCGGAGCCCGACGAGGCCACCATCCGTCTCGGGGTCGAGGTGCAGGCCGAGACGGCGATCGATGCTTTTGAGGATGCCAATCAGCAAGCCCAGGACCTGATCGATGCCCTCTTGGATGCCGGCGTAGCGGAAGAGGATATCCAAACCCGCGTCGTGCAACTGCAGCCCATCTACGAGCAGATGCAGCCGCCTGCGCCACTGCCCGATCAGCCCGACACGGCGCAGCAGCAGCAACAGCAAGAGGTGATCGGTTACCGCGCCACGAACGTCGTGCGCGTGACAGTGGAATCGATTGAGGACATCGGCCCGGTTCTAGATGCCGCGGTAGACGCGGGCGGCAACGTCATCCAGGGAGTGTCCTTTGGCTTTGCCGATGCCACGGATCTCCTGAACTCGGCGCGCGAGAACGCCTTTGAGGATGCGCGGAACAAGGCCATGCAGCTCGCCGACCTGGCCAACGCCTCGCTCGGTGAGGTGCTGACCATCAATGACTTTAGCCGCGCGCCCATCCGCATGGCGGATCTGGGCCTCGGCGGCGCCGGCGGGATCGAGGCCGCGGTGATCCAGCCCGGTACGGAGACCATCACCGTAGACCTGCAGGTGACCTGGCGGCTCGAGGATGGCGACGGGGCCGCGCCGACGCCGGACACCACCCCTAGCCCAGACATGACGACCACGCCCGAGGGGACGGAGACGCCCGAGGGGACCGAAACGCCCGAGGCCACCGAGACCCCGGCCGGGATCGGCACGCCCGAGGCGACCGTGACGCCCGATACGACGGTCACGCCGGATATGACCGTTACGCCCGATATGACCGTTACGCCGGACACGACCGTCACTCCGGATACGACCTTGACTCCGGACACCACGGTTACCCCGGATACCACCGTCACGCCGGATATGACGGTGACTCCGGACACCACGGTGACGCCCGACACTACAGTGACGCCCGACACTACAGTGACGCCAGACCTGACGCCCGGGACGACCGTGATGCCCGGTGCCGGCCTGGCGACGGGCCCCTCGGTGACGGTGGAGGACCAGACCGTCGGCGCAGATGACACGGTGACGATCGCCGAGGTCGTGGCCGAGGAGCCCGGCTGGCTCGTCATCCATGCGGACCAGGACGGCTCCCCTGGGCCGGTCATCGGCTGGACCCAGGTCGATGAGGGCGAAAACCAGGACGTCGTCGTCGAGCTCGACATGGAGGGTATCACCGACACCCTGCACGCCATGTTGCACATCGATGCGGGCGTGACGGGGCTGTACGAGTTCCCCGGCGCCGACATCCCGGCGCGTGACACAGACGGGGCCGTGGTGGTGGTGCCGTTTAGCGTAGAGGACTAGCCTCGGCGGCCGTAACGTCCTGCCGTAGTAGCCTGCGACCCATAGCACGCTATGGCGAGATAGTGGCCGAGTGGAGAGACCGTGCCTCTGGCGGTCTCTCCTACCGCCCCAGGTTTCTGCCGGTCGATCGTAGCACGCCTCGGAGCGGACTGCTCGCCCCGAGGCCGATGTACTCTCAGGAGGTACCATGACAGGTGGCGGGTTCCGCATCGGCCGCATCTTGGGCATCAACGTCCACGTCGATTGGAGCTGGTTGTTTATCTTTGCCCTCGTCACGTGGAACCTGAGTACCGCGTTCGGTCAGTTCCACCCGGCCTGGAGCCTTGGGTTGCGCTGGGGCATTGCGCTGGTGGCGTCGCTATTGTTCTTTGCCTCGGTGCTGGCCCACGAACTAGCGCACTCGTTGACGGCCCGCGCGCAGGGCACCCCGGTGCGCCGCATCACGCTGTTCCTCTTTGGCGGGGTCTCCAACATCCAGCGGGAGCCCGAGTCGCCGGGACAAGAGTTCACCATGGCCATCCTGGGGCCGGTGACCAGTCTGGTGATCGGGGCAGCGCTGACGCTGTTGGTCTCCTGGCTGGCCGCGCCGGCGCCCGCCGCCGCACGCGATGCCGTCGGCGTGATTCGCAGCCTGGGACCGGTGGGCACGGTGGCGCTGTGGTTGGGCAGCGTGAACATCATCCTGGGGATCTTTAACCTCATCCCGGGCTTTCCGCTGGATGGCGGCCGCGTGCTGCGGTCCATCATCTGGAAGGCCACCGGCAGCCTGCAGATAGCAACCCGCTGGGCGTCGTGGGTGGGGCAGGCCATCGCCTGGGTCATGATCTTCACCGGCATCGCCATGGTCTTCGGGGTGCAAGTGCCGTACCTTGGGGGAGGGCTGGTCAGCGGCCTGTGGCTGGCCTTTATCGGTTGGTTCCTCAGCAACGCCGCCAGCCAGAGTTACCGCCAGCTCGTCATCCAGGACCTGCTCGAGGACGTCTGCGTCTCGGACATCATGCGGCGCAACCCGCGGGTGATTGACGCAACGGAGACGGTGAGTACGCTTGTACACGAGTACGTCATGGGGACCGACGAGCGCTCCTTCCCCGTCTTGGACGGCGAGTCGCTGGCGGGGATCGTGACGCTGTCGGACATTCGCCAGGCGGACCGCAACGAGTGGGGTTCGCTGACGGTACGTGATATTATGACGCCGCGCGACGAGCTCCTCGTTGTGGCGCCGGACGACGACGTGGGAGAGGCCCTGAACGTGCTCACGCAACACGAGTTCAGCCAGATGCCGGTGATGGAACAGGGCCGGTTGGTGGGGCTCCTGCGCATGCGCGACATCGTGCGCTGGCTCCAGATACGCTCCGACGGGCGAGAGTCGGTCCGCCAAGACCTGGCGTAGGCGCCAAGGCCTGGCGGAGGTGCCCAGATCTGGCGTGGGTGCCAAGGCCTGGCGTGGGCGCGCGGAGCAGGGGGACGGCGCCATCGGCAGCGTGGGCCGTCCAAGGGCTGAGGGAGCGAGTGCTGCTGGGCCGCATGCCGCGGCGTGCCAATGATCGGTGCGCCGCCAAGGAAACATGGAGAGGGGACACTCATGGCTACTACCAGGGACCAGTTCGTACAATCACGCATCAGCGAGTTCAGCCAGATCCAGGGCGCCATCGAAAAGCTCAACCTGCGCGCCCAGTTGGTGGGAGACGACGTCTCGCACGAGCACCACGAGCAGATGCAGATGCTGCTGACCATGCGCGAGGAGGCAGCCCGCAAGATCGAGCAGATCCGCGAGGCCTCATCGGGCGAATGGCAGGGGGCGGCCGACGAGGTGGACACCGCCCTCGCCGAGTTGGAGGCTGCCACGCGCCGCGTCGTGGCCAGCCTGAAGCGATAGGGGGGCACGGGCGGCGGCAGGCTGCCAAGCCGTGCGTCGTCCTGCGCTCTCGACATGGAGGAGCAGGAGAGCATGGATCTGGACGAGTTCCTAGGGCATGTACAGCATCGCGCCCAGCTGGCCAGCACGGGTCAGGCGCTCAATGCCACCCGTTCGACCCTGCAGGTTCTGGGCCAGCGCTTGGCGGGCGGGGCGCCCGGCAACCTGGCGGCGGAGCTCCCCCGCGAGCTGCGCGAGTACCTTCAGGATCCGGGGGGCGGTGAGTCCTTTGGGCTGGACGAGTTCTTTCGCCGGGTAAGCGCGCGGGAGGGGGTAGACCTGCCGCAGTCGGTGCATCACGCCCGGGTCGTGATCGAGGTGCTGCAGGAGGCGGTCTCCGCGGGCGCCGCTAACAAGGTTCTCGAGCAACTGCCCGACGAGTATCAGCCGCTCTTTACCTCCGGCAGTCAGGGCGAGATGGATACGAGCGTCGGGCGCGGCTGACCGAGCCCGAGCCGTGGCCCGCTGCCGGCCTGGTGGCAGCGGGCCACGGCCCTTTGCCGGGGCGCCCGTTGCGATGCGCACGCCTCGGAGGGGATGCGACATGGCCCTGTTCAGAGATCGAGTCGATGCCGGCAGACAGCTGGCGGCCCACCTGCGCCACTATGCCGGGCGCGATGACGTCGTCGTACTCGGCCTGCCCCGTGGCGGCATCCCGGTGGCCTATGAGGTGGCGCGCGCCCTCGGCGCACCCCTCGACGTCTACCTGGTGCGCAAGCTAGGAGTGCCCGGGCACGAGGAACTGGCTATGGGCGCCATCGGTTCGGGCGGCGTCCGGGTGCTGAACCGCGAGGTGCTGGCTCAGCTCGGCATCGGCCAGGAGGACGTGGAGCGGGTGGCCCGGCGCGAGCGCCGCGAACTGGAGCGGCGGGAACAGGCCTACCGCGGGGGCCGGCCGGCGCTCGATCTGGCGGGCAAGACCGTGATCCTCATCGACGACGGCCTGGCCACCGGCGCCAGCATGCGCGCCGCCATCGAAGCCCTGCGCAGCGAGGAGCCCGCACGGATTGTCGTGGCGGTGCCCACGGCCTCGGCGGAGTCCTGCGCGATGCTCGAACCGCAGGTGGACGAGGTGATCTGCGCCGCCACACCCGCACCCTTTTACGCCGTCGGCGCGTCCTATGCCGAGTTCGCACAGACCACCGATCGAGAGGTCACCGAATTGCTCGCCCAGGCCGCCGCGGCCCGAGGCGACGACGAGCCATAGGGCGGCCGCCGTCCACGAGTTCGCAGTAGGGCCGGGCGCCGGATAGGGAGGACGCCGTGGACGAGTCGAAGAGCAGGTCCGTGGTCGTGGGTGCCGGTGATGCAGCCCTCCAGGGTGATCTTGCCCTGCCCGCCGGGGCGCCGGGCGTGGTCGTCTTTGCCCACGGCAGCGGCAGCGATCGCCACAGCCCGAGGAACCGCTTTGTCGCCGAGGCGCTGGCGGGCGCCGGCCTGGCGACGCTCCTCGTGGACCTCCTCACCCCCGAGGAGAAGCAGATCGACGAGCACTCGGGGCGGATTCGCTTCGACATCGCCCTCCTCGCGCGGCGCCTGACGGGCGTCGTCGACTGGCTCGGCGAGCAAGACGACACGAGCGATCTCCGGATCGGGCTGTACGGATCGAGCACCGGCGCCGCCGCCGCGCTCATCTCCGCCGCCGAGCGGCCCGAGCGCATCTCGACGGTCGTATCCCGGGGCGGCCGCTCGGACCTGGCCGGCGACGCACTGGGGCGGGTGCGCACACCGACGCTGTTCATCGTGGGCGGGCACGACCTCACCGTGCTGGAACTGAACCGCGCCTCCATCGAGCGGATGAGCGCCCCAACGCGTCTGGAGGTCATCCCGGGTGCGGGGCACCTCTTTGAGCGTCCCGGCGCCCTCGAGCAGGTCTCCGTGCTGGCCAGAGACTGGTTTCGCGATCATCTCGGCGCCAGCGCACTCAGCGCCCACGGGGCATAGTGCGCTCGGGCGGAGCGGCGTCGCCGCGCGTC
>JAAZBQ010000177.1 GCA_012513725.1 Chloroflexota bacterium | reverse complement strand
TGTACGCCGGCGGGATGGGCAAGGGCAACGCCATCCGCGCGATCCTGGAGGCCACGGCGCTCAGCGGCGCCCACGCCTGCGCCATCGTCGAGGCCCGCTGCCCCGCCATCACCCCCGAGTGGTTGCCTGCGCTGGTACAGCCGGTCCTGACGGGTAACGACCTGGCCATGGCCGCCTATGATCGCTCCGCCCAGTCCTCGGCGCTGACAGACAACCTCGCCTATCCGTTCGTGCGCCTCTTCTTCAACGCCGACCTCCGCGAGCCCCTCGCCGGCGAGTTCTGCCTGTCGGGCGACCTGGCCCGCGATCTCGTATCGCGGGACGTGTGGGAGACCGACGTGGCCCGCTTTGGCGTGAACGTCTGGGTCGCCATGCAGGCCCTGGCCGATGGTCGCCGCATCGTCCAGGTGGATGTCGGCCATCGGGGCGATGCCCACTGCGAGCCCGGGTCGCTGGCCGACCTGCGGTTCCTCCACGTCGTCGGCACCCAGTTCCGCTACCTGACCACCCATCGCTCGGTCTGGCAGCAAGAGGCCCCCGAGCGCGCGATCCCCTTCCAGGGGCCGCAGGCAGAGGGCCGTGTGTATACCGACGACGAGTGCATGGACCAGTTCCTGGAGGGCTTTCGCGAGGGCGGCGCCACCCTGATGGAGATGTGGCGCCAGGTACTCTCGGAGGAGACGCTGGAGGCGGTCACCCGCCTGCTCGATGAGCCGGCGGAGACCCTGGATTTCAGCCCCGAGCTGTGGGCGAACGTGATCGTCGAGTTTGCCGTGGTCTACAACCGCGGAGAGGGCGATCCAGACCGGGTGGTGGAGGCGCTCCTGCCCCTCTTTTACGGGCGGGCCGTCACGTACGTTCGCCAGTCACAGGGGCTCTCGCGCGAGGGGCGCGAGGCACTGACCGAAGAGGTCGTGCAGGCGCTCGTCGAGCGCCGCTCCCTGCTGGTGACCCTGTGGGGCAAGTACCGGCCCTGGATCGACCCGAGCGGCTACTGGCAGGGTGACTGACCGCCCGAGCGGCGGCGCTCGGGGTGCGTCGAACCCGACAATGAGCGGCAGAGGAGGTCGCCCCGATGGCATACCTGGCAGCGCGCTCCGTGCGCCTGGCGCTGGCGCTGATTCTCTGCTTGGTCGCCATCGGCGTTCCCGCGCCGCCGGTCGCGGCGCGGGCGCTTGCCGGGGTGCCGTCGCCCCAGGCACGGGTGATCCTGCGCCTGGAGGGCGCGCCGCTTGGCATCGCCGCTGGGCCCACCCAGTGGGCTGAACCCACGCAGTGGGCACAGGCGGCCGCCGGCCCCCAGGCCGACGCGCTACGCGCGCAGCAGCACCAGGTGGCCGATGCGGTGCAGCGCGTGGCGCCGGGCGCCGAGGTGCTGCACTCCTTCTCCCTCCTCCTGAACGGCCTCACCCTGCGGCTCCCGGACGGCGCGGATGCCGCGCTCCGCGAGCGCCTGCGCCATCTTCCAGGCGTCGCTGCGGTGTACGAGGAGCACGCCTTTTACCCCACCCTCTTTTCCTCTACCGAACTGCTCGGCGCGCCGGAGGTGTGGGAGGCCGCCGGTGGCGTGGCGGAGGCCGGTCGCGGTGTACGGGTCGCCGTCGTCGATAGCGGCATCGATCCCACCCACCCCATGCTCTCGACGGCCGGCATGGCCTATCCCGCCGACTATCCCCGCGGCGACACGCGCTACACGACGGAAAAGGTCATCGCCGCCCGGATGTACGTGCGCCCCACAGACCCGCCCGTGCTCGGTGAGGCGAATCCCGTCCCCGGCCCACACGGCTCTCCCCACGGCACCCATCTGGCCGGGATCGTGGCCGGCGCCCCGGTGACGGCCACCCACCAGGAGGTCACCGTGCCCTTCTCCGGCATGGCGCCGGCCGCCTGGCTGATGAACTACCGCGTGTTCTATCCCGCCGAGAGCGGCGACGACGTGGCCTACACCACCGAGGTTCTCGCCGCCCTCGAGGATGCCGTCGCCGATGGGGCGGACGTCCTACTCGCCGGCTGGGCAAGCGCGTCGGGCGTAGAGCCCTGGGCCTCGCCCCTTGCCGCTGCCCTCGATGCCGCTGCGGCCGCCGGCTGCGTCGTCGTGGCGCCGGTCGGCAACGCGGGCCCGGCGTTGGGCTCCGCCAGCCGCGTGCCGGGCGGTGACGACCGGGTCATCAGCGTGGGTGCGACGACCAAGCCCCAGGAGATCGTCCGCGATCACGTGGACGTCCTGGCGCCGGAACCGGTGATGGACGACCTTGTCGGTGGGCAGTTCGGCCGCGCGCTGTTTGGCCCGGAGATCGATGCCCTCCTGGGGCCCCTGCCCTACCGGTTCGTCGGGGATGTGGCCACCGACGAGGATCCCCATGCCTGCGCGTCGCTGCCGGCCGACTCCCTGGAAGGCGCCGTGGCAGTCGCTCGGCGCGGCGAGTGCCCCTTTGCCGACAAGGCCTACCACGCCCAGGCCGCCGGGGCGGTGGCCACAGTGATCGTGAACGCCGACGACGTGGTCACCGAGTTGGCCTGTTCCGGCGACTACTGCGACCGCGGGGACATTCGCACTCCCACCATCCTGGTCGCCAGGTCCTTTGGCGATCGCCTCCTGGCCTGGGGGACGCTGCACCCCGAGGCCACCCTCCAGATCGACCCCACCGGCCGCCTCGTGGACGTGACGGCGGATGTGCTCGCCGAGTACTCGGGCCGGGGTCCCGCCTACATGCGCGGCATCGCGCCGGACGTCGTGGCGCCAGGCGAGGCGGTGCTGTCCGCCGCCCTCGGGGATGGGGCGGCCTATTTGCAGCTATCGGGAACCAGCGTGGCGGCGGCCCACGCCGCCGGTGCCGCCGCGCTCCTCCGGCAGGCGCACCCGGCCTGGACGCCGGACGACGTGCGCGCGGCCCTGATGGGCGCCGCAGACGCCGGCGTGCAGGTGCTCGAGGAGGAGGAACCGCGTCAGGCGTTGCCCCTGGAGCAGGGCGCCGGCCGCCTGGACGTCGCCCGCGCCGCGACGGCGACCCTGCTCGCTGATCCCCCATCGCTGGCGGCGCCCTCCGTCCTCCCCGGCGGGAGGGTCGAGTGGCAGGTCGTCTTTCGCGACCCCCGCGCCAGCGGTGCCCCCCTCACCTATACCCTGGGTCTGAGCCCCGCCGCCG
>JAAZBQ010000176.1 GCA_012513725.1 Chloroflexota bacterium | reverse complement strand
TGCTTTTTCGATTGGGGGAGGGTCAGCCGGGCTCGGTGGCGTGTTCCTCCAGGAGCGCCTGCAGAGCGCCCTGCCACGTCTCCGGCCCGCGGGTCATCTTGGCGATGCGGATATCGGCAAAGCGGGGCGCCAGTGAGACCATCTCCCCGGGCAGGTCGTCCCAGCGGGCGTCCACGATGAGGCGTTCGAGCCGCTGCGCGGCAGCGCCCACCCACTCCCACTCCAGGCGGAAGCGATCCGCCTTGAGGAAATAGTCCCGCGTTTCCCAGGCGGCGGTGGTCACCTCGATCGTATCGGCGATCTCGCGCAGGGAGAGGGCCACCAGCGCAGCCATGTCCTTGGACTCCTCGTCGATCCGTTTCTTGAACATCAGGTGGCGCAGCATCTCGGCGATCGTCCGACGCGCCTGATTCCGCTTCTTGCCGGGGTTCGCGGTGTTGATCACTCGGCTCATGGGCATTCCTCATCGGGCTAGTGGAGCACAGAGTATAGAGAAGCCCGAATCGCCCGTCAACACGGCGCGCCGCGCGCTGCCAGCAACCACCGGCGGTGGAGGGGCGCCCGGGCGGGTCTGCGGCCCCACCTCGCGCGAATCCTGGCGCTGGGCGTAAGAATCGCGATCCTCGCACGCTATATAGAGCAGAGGGCACGGTTCGCGAACGCTGACGTCACAGGAGGATCACGCCGGATGGATACGTTCACGCGGGTGGACCCGTTTACGCGGATGGATCCGTACACGCCGCTGTTTCACTGGGTGCTGGAGGGCACCGGGAGCACGTCGACCGCCCTGGCCTACGGGATCGTGTGGCGCCTTGCCCAGTTGCGCGACGGTTGCTGCGACGCAGCCTGCGGCCGGATGGCCGGCGCCCTGGGCTGGACCCGCCAGCGCCTGATGCGCCACTTACGGGTGCTCTGCGAGGGCGGCTATCTCGTCTGCCGCAATCCGGAGGCCGTCGGCGTCACGCGCCGCTACATTCCCCTGACCCGGGCACAGTGGCGACGGCGCCAGGCGCTGCGGCGGGCGGCTTGACCCCACCCGGAGGCCCGTGATAGGATGCGGCGCAGCGGGCTCGGACGCGGGCCCTCGCCACGTCCAGGAGGTAAGGGCGCTCGGTGGTCACCACACATCGCTTCAGCGCATACACCCAGGCGGCCTGTGCGGCGCTGGCCCTGTTGCTGGCCGTCGGATGCGCCCGCGCCAAGCCGCCCCAGGCGGCCCCGGCCGAGGCGCTGCGTGGTACCTCGCTTCCCCCCGCGCCGCAGCCCACGCCCACCGGGTTGCTGGTGCTCCCCCCCGATCTGGAGGCCCTGCCGACGCCGGCGGCCCCGGGCTCCACGCACATCGTGCGGCCCGGCGACACGCTGCTGGCCATCGCCGTAGAGCACGGGACGACCGTCGAGGCGCTGTGCAGCGCGAACGGCTTGCCCGACGCCGACGCCATTTCCGTGGGCCAGGCGCTGGCCATCCCGACCGCTGCGGCGGACGCCGGGGAGGAGGGGGAGCCGCCGGCGACGGGCGCGCCCGCCCCAGCCACCGGGGCGACGCACGTGGTGCAGGCCGGCGAGACCCTGGCCCAGCTGGCTCGCGCCTATTCGACCACCATCGCTGCCTGGGTGGCGGCCAACCCCAGCCTGCAGGACCCCGAACATCTCGCGGTGGGGCAGGTGCTGCGCGTTCCGCCGCCGGAGGCCCCGGCACGCACGCACACCGTGCGCCGGGGCGAGAGCCTGTACGGCATCGCCCGGGAGTACGGCGTGGCGGTGGAGGATCTGGCGCGGGCGAACGGGCTCGCCAACCCGGCCCAGGTGGTGGCGGGCCAGGTGTTGGCCATCCCGTGAGCGCCCGGCGATCGTCCAAGGCCGTTTGGGGGCCTTGACGGGTGTACCGGGGAGGGTATAATCGGCCAAGTTTATCCGCTATGCTGCTCTGTTGGCGCCGATAGGGGCGATGGGAAGGAGGTGCCGCGTAGCGCAAGGTAACACTGCCGCATCGCATTCCGTGATGGTACTACTAGCCTTGTACGTACAGGAGGAAAGATGTTGCCCAAGACACGTTTGCTTGCGCTGATCTCCTTCATCATCGCCGCGACGATGATCCTCAGCGCCTGCGCAGTCCCGCCCGCCACTCCGGCCGAGCCGACCACGGCGGCCCCGGGCGAAGAAGAGCCCACTGCTCCTCCCGCCGAAGAGCCGACGGAGCCCACGGAGCCGGCCGACGGCGCGCAGCCGCTGCCCGCGGATGCCTCGTACGACAACTATATCAACATGAACCTGGCCACCGAGCCGCCCACGCTCGACCCGAACCTGGCCACCGACACCACGTCGGTGCAGTGTGTGGAGCTCCTGTTCCTGGGCCTCACCGACTTTGAGGATGACACCCTGGAAACGATCCCCGAGCTCGCTACCGAGTGGTCGGTCTCCGACGACGGCCTGGTGTGGACGTTCACCATGCGCGACGACGGCCAGTGGGTGCACTATAACCCGACGGATCGCACCGCTGAGGTGATGGGCCCCGTCACCGCGCACGACATCGTCTACTCGGTGCGGCGCACGCTCGATCCGGCCACGGCCTCTGACTATGGCTACGTGGACTATATCATCAAGAACGGCGAGGCCGTGAACACCGGCGAGAACACCGACGTCGAGTCGGTCGGCGTGCGCGCGGTGGACGACTATACGGTCGAGTTCACGCTCGAGCAGCCGGCCGGTTACTTTCCCGGCATCGCCGGTATGTGGATCAACCGCCCCGTGCCGCAGACGGTCATCGAGCAGTACGGCGATTCGTGGACCGAAGCGGGTAACCTGTGGACCAACGGCCCCTATCTCTTGGAGACGTGGGAGCACGAGAACCGCATCGTCATGGTCAAGAACCCGTACTACTATGCCACGGACACCGTGCAGATCGGCACCGTCAACTTTGTGATGGTGACCGAGGACTCGACGGCGTTCTCCATGTACGAGAACGGCGAGCTGGACGTGCAGAACCCGCCCTTGGACGACATGGACCGCATCAAGGCGGATCCGATGCTCTCCGAGGAGCTCACCATTGCCCCGGACCTCTGCCAGTACTACTTTGGCTTTAACAACACCAAGGCTCCGTTCGACAACGTGCTGGTGCGTCAGGCGTTCTCCTACGCCCTCGACCGCCAGCGGCTGATCGATGACGTGCTCAAGGGCGAGCAGCGGCCGGCCTGGAGCTTTGCGCCTCCGGGTATCTTTGGTTCCGTTGCCGACCGCGAGGATTTCCCCGGCATCGTCTTTGATCCCGAGCGGGCGCAGGAGCTGCTGACCGAGGCCGGGTTCCCGAACGGTGAGGGCCTGCCCCCGATCACGCTGATGTACAACACCAGCGAAGGTCACCAAAAGATCGCCGAGTTCGCCCAGCAGTCGTGGCGCGAAAACTTGGGCGTCGAGGTGCAGCTGGCGAACCAGGAATGGGCCGTCTTCCTCGATACCGTCGATGAGGATGCCCCGCAGATCTACCGCATGGGTTGGTGCGCGGACTATCCGGACCAGAACAACTGGGTGCTGGAAGTGTTCCATCCCACCAAGAGCTCCAACGATCCCAAGTGGGATCCCGAGTCCGAGTCGGCGCAGGCCTTTATGGCTGCCGTCGAGGGCGCCGCGGCGTCTGCCGATCCGGATGAGCGCGAGGAGCTGTACTTTGAGGCGGAGCGAATCCTGAACGTGGATGAGGCCGTCGTGCTCCCCGTGTACTATTACTCGCGGGTCGTGATGACCAAGCCGTTCGTGACGCGCACCTTTGCGGCGCTGGGCGGCGAGCATATCGACAAGTGGACCGTGAACCGCTAAGACGCGGCTCGCACTGACCGAGCAGCCACGTGATCTCTACGGTCACGTGGCTGCTCTTTCTATACTTTATGTATATCGCGCAAGCTGTGCTATAATGGCCGGCATGTTTACCCGCAGCCTGGCCGGCGCGAACCCCGGCCCCAGCGAGCAGGTCGTCTGGTGGCACGCGCGCCGATAGATCAGGCATCAGGAGGCTTGAAGAGGCTCTATGGGTCGATACATCGTCCGACGCATCCTGTGGATGATCCCCGTCCTGCTGTTCATCTCAGTGGTCACCTTTGCCCTCGTCCACGCGGTGCCCGGGGGGCCTTTTGACCGGGAAAAGCCCTTGCCGGCAGAGATCCAGGCCAACCTGAACAAGTTCTATGGACTGGACCAACCGATCTACAAGCAGTACAGCGACTGGATGGGGCTGACCCGCAACCCCTCCGGCGAGTACCATGGGGTCTTGCAGGGCAAGTTCGGTCCCTCGTACGCCTCTCGCAGCCGTACGGTGAACGACATTTTCCGCGATCACCTGCCCGTCTCCGCGCAGCTGGGCCTCGCGGCCCTGGCCATCGCCTTGGTGGTGGGGGTGCCCCTCGGGGTACTGGCCGCCCTCAAGCAGAACTCGATCTGGGACTATTTCTCCATGACGGTGGCCATCTTTGGCGTGTCGGTGCCCAGCGTGGTGCTGGGGCCGGTATTCATGCTGTTTTTCGGTCTGACGCTCAAGTGGTTCCCGATCGCCGGCTGGGGCCAGCAGTGGACCCAGATCATCATGCCGGCCACGGCGCTGGGATTGGGCTCCTCAGCCCTCATCGCCCGGCTGACCCGCGCCAGCATGCTGCAGGTCATCCGCGAGGACTATATCCGGACGGCCCGCTCCAAGGGCCTCTCCGAGTTCACCGTGGTGGTTCGACACGCGGTCAAGAACGCCTTTATCCCTGTCGCCACCATCCTCGGACCCATGTTCGCCGCGCTGGTGACCGGGACGTTCGTCATCGAGCAGATCTTTGCGATCCCCGGCATGGGGCGCTTTTTCATCCGCTCCATCACGAACCGTGACTATCCCGTGGTGATGGGTACCACGCTCCTATACGCGGTCTTTTTGGTGGTTGCCAATCTGGCCGTCGACATCACCTACGCCTTTCTGGATCCCCGCATCCGGTTTGAGTAAAGGAGTCTCCCCGTGACTACCCAAGAACAAGCCGCCAGCCGGCTGGCGGGCAAACCCGTCGAGGGCGAGCAGCGCGTTGCCAGCCTGTGGGGAGATGCCTTTCGCCGCCTGGCCCGTAACCGTGCGGCCATCCTTGGCCTGTTCGTGATCGTGGTCATCGTGCTGGTGGCCGTGTTCGCCGAGCAGGTTGCCCCCTTTGGCTACCGCGATGGCACCTCGACCGAGGCGCGCACAGTGCCCCTGTGGCTGGCCCGGGCGATGCCCGGCAACATGGAAGACTATGCCAAGATCGACACCAAGTTCTTGCTCGGCTCCGACTATCTCGGGCGCGACCTCCTCAGCCGGGTGATCTATGGCGCCCGGGTTTCGCTGCCCGTGGGGTTCATGGGCGCCCTCACGGCCCTGATCATCGGTCTGGTGTACGGCTGCATCTCGGGCTACTATGGCGGCAAGGTGGATAACATCATGATGCGCATCGTGGACATCATGTACGCCTTTCCCACCATGCTGCTCATCATCCTGTTGATGGCCTTCTTCAAGACGTCCTTTGGCGGGGCGGCAGAGCCGGGCTCGGCGGCGCACACGTTCAACCAGATCAACCGGGTGGTCGATGGCCTCTTGGGCCTCAGTGGTGGCGGCATGCTGTTCATCTTCATGGGCATCGGCATCACCGCCTGGATGGGCACCGCCCGCCTAACCCGGGGACAGATCCTGTCGCTCAAGGAAAAAGAGTTCATCGAGGCCTCCCGGATGATCGGCGCCCGGGATATGCGCATCATCGTGCGCCACATCCTGCCCAACATCGTGGGGCCCATCCTCGTGTCGGTGACCTTGAGCATTCCGGGGTACGTCTCCACGGAGGTGTTCCTCTCCTTCATCGGCCTCGGGGTGGATGCGCCGACGCCCTCTTGGGGAGCGATGATCTCCGAGGGCGCCCAGTCGATCCGTTCCTACCCGCACGAGGTGCTGTTGCCGGCCGCGGCGCTGGCCCTGCTGATGTTCGCGTTCAACTTTTTGGGGGACGGCCTTCGCGACGCCCTGGATCCGCGGATGAAGGGAACGTCGTGACAGCCTGCACCCCCGGCAACCACCGAGGACCGTCGGCCGCATGAGCAGAGCCGCCCGTTCCACGAGCGTCGCGATCCTGCTGCTCGCCAGCCTGTTGCTGGCGGGCTGCATCGGGACCGCCTCGCTTGAGGGGCTCCTGGGGCGGGGGAACAGCCCCGCGCCCACCGCCGTGCCGCGCGCGGAGGGGAGCGAGGAGACCTGGCCGGACGGGCGCCCACTGGGCGGCACGCTACGGCTCTCCGGGGGGCTGCCCCCGACGCTGGACCCCGCGATGGCCCAGGACTCGACGTCGGCCGAGTACATCGTGCACCTGTTCAGCGGCCTGGTGCGGCTGGATGCCGAGTTGGAAGTGGTCGGTGACCTCGCCGAGGGCTGGGAGGTCAGCGCGGACGGGCGCACCTACACCTTTCGCCTGCGCGAGGACGCGCGGTTTGCCGACGGCAGGCCGATCACCTCCGCCGACGTCGTGTACTCGCTGGAACGGGCCTGCAGCCCCGCGCTGGGCTCGCCCGTGGCGGCGTCGTACCTGAACGATATCATCGGCGTGGCGGCATACGCCCGGGGCGAGGCCGAGGGGATATCCGGCCTCCGGGCGCCCTCGGCGGAGGTGGTGGAGATCGCCATCGACGCGCCCAAGGCCTACTTTGCGGCCAAACTGACCTATCCGGCGGCGTTCGTCGTGGACCGCGAGCAGATCGAGGCCCAGGGCGATCGCTGGATGGTGCAGCCCAACGGCAGCGGCCCATTCGTCCTGAGCGAGGTCTCCCGGGAGCGCATCGTGTTGGAGCGCAACGCCCGCTACTATGGGCTGCCGCCCGCGCTGGACCGGGTGGAATACGTCATCACCGGCGGCTTTCCCATCACCATGTACGAGAACGACGAGCTGGACATCGTCGAGGTGCCGCCCTCGGAGATGGAGCGCATGAGCGATCCGGAGAACCCCCTCCACGACGAGTTGGAGATGGCCTCGGAGCTCAGCGTCCTCTACCTGGGCGTGAACGTGAACCTGCCGCCCTACGACGATCCCGACGTGCGCCGGGCCCTGGCCCGGGCCATCGACAAGGCCAAGATCGCCGACCTGGTGCTGCAGGGCTCGGCTACCCCGGCGGACGGGATCCTGCCGCCGAGCATGCCGGACTATGATCCGTCGCTCGCGGGGCTCCCGTACGATCCGGACGCGGCCCGGGCGCTGCTGGCGGGCTCCGACTATGGGGCCGAGGGCCTGCCGCCGTTGGTGTTGGTCACCAGCGGGACGAGCGGCTATCCCGATGCGGTCACCGAGGCCGTGTTGAGCTTTTTCGAGGACAACCTCGGCGTCGAGGCGACGATCCACCAGGTAGAGTGGGGCGATTTCCTGCGGGACATGAACGCGCAGCGCTACCCGCTGTACCTCACCGGCTGGATCGCCGACTATCCGGATTCCGAGAACTTCTTAGACTTGTTGTTTCACAGCGCCAGCTCGCAGAACCACATGGGCTATGCGAACGCCCGGGTGGACGGTCTTCTGGAAGCGGCCCGGGTGGAGCAGGACCCCGAGGAGCGCACCCGCCTCTACCGGGAGGCGGAGCGCATCATCGTGGAGGAGTCGCCGTGGATCCCGCTGACCCACGGCGTACGGATCAGTCTGGTCAAGCCCTACGTGCAGGGCTTTGGCTCCACGTCGGCCATCTTTCCCTGGCTGGCCCAAGTGTACGTTGAACGATAGGCGCCGCGCCGCGAGGCGGTGCGGATAACCGGTATAGTAGGAGGCTTCATGGCACCTCTCGTATCCGTGCGGAACCTTCGCACGCACTTTTATACCCAAGACGGCGTGGTGCAGGCGGTCAACGGCGTCTCCTTTGACGTGGGCGAGGGCGAGACCCTCGGCGTCGTCGGGGAGAGCGGTTGCGGCAAGAGCGTGACCGTCTCGTCGATGATGCGGCTGATCCCGCAGCCCCCGGGCAAGATCGTCGACGGCGAGGTGTGGTTCCAGGACCGCGACGTCCTCAAGGTGAGCGAAGAGGAGATGCGCAGGGTCCGCGGGAACAAAATGTCCATGATCTTCCAGGACCCGATGACCTCGCTGAACCCGGTGCTGACCATCGGCCGGCAGATGAGCGAGGCGATGGAGCTGCACCTGGGCATGGACAAGGAGCAGGCCCGTGAGCGCTCCATCGAGCTCCTGGAGATGGTCAACATCCCCGAGGCCCGGGGACGCATCGATGCCTACCCCCACCAGTTTTCCGGCGGCATGCGCCAGCGGGTCATGATCGCCATG
>JAAZBQ010000958.1 GCA_012513725.1 Chloroflexota bacterium | reverse complement strand
CGACGGCCTGGATGACGGCCTTGCGTTCGTCCAGGCTCAGCAGGGGGAAATCGCCCCCGGCGCCGGCGGCCAGGAGCACGGCCTGGCCCTTGCTCATGCCACGCCGAATCTGCTGATCGACGTTCTCCTGGATGCAGTCGAGATCGACGGACAGGTCTCCCTCGCGGAAGACGGTCAGAACGGGGGCCAAGGGGCCACAGATGTTCTCTTTGACGGTAGCGATATCCACGGGCGAACTCCTCTCAACACGCGATGGGCGCCCCGACTTGGAGACGGGGCCGTCCCGATGATGCGGCGGCGTTCCCGCTGCGCCGACACAGGACAGGAGGGGGACCAAGTCCCCCTCCTGTCGCGCCATGCGCTAGGCTTCGTTCACAAAGAACGAGGCCGGCACGTTCGGATGGTACTCAAAGCTCGCGAACTTGGTCGGCACGTTCCGGATGCGGTTGTTCACCACGACCATCCGGGTGACGCTGGGATCATCCACCGTGAGGCCGAGGGACCAGAGGTTATCCATGTGGATCTGGAACACCTCCATGATCATCTCGTCCTGCTTGGCGGGATCCGACTCGGCAAGGACTTCCTCACGGATCTGGCGGATTCGCTTCACTCCCTCGGGCGGCTCGACGCCGCGCTCGCCGTCGGAGTCCAGCCATAACGCCCACTCGGGCGCCCACTGCCAGTTGCCCAGGCAGAAGGTGTTCTCGTTGAGCGTCGGGTGCACCGGCCCGCCGCCAAAGTGGGCCATGCGCGACGACAGGTCGTGCTCACTCGCGTTGTGGCGCGTGGTCCACAGCTGCGCCGCCTCGGGGGTGACCGTCATGTTGATGCCCACCTCGGCCCAGTAGCCGCGCACCAACTCCATCAACTCCACAACGATGCCCGACCAAGCGGTGTTGGCCGCCATCACCAAGAGAAGCGGCTGGCCGTCCAGGCCCAGCCGAAAGCCCTCTGCGTCGCGCTCGGTGAGGCCGATCTCGTCCAGCATCTCGTTGGCGAGGTCCGGATCGTGCTGGGTCCAGACCTTGAACATGTCGGACTCGCCGTGGTACGGCGGCCCATAGTGCGGAGCAACCTGCGAGGCATACACCCCGCCCTTGTGGACCAGCTTGATGATCTCCTCGCGGTTGATGGCCACCGAGAGCGCCTGGCGAAAGCGTACGTCGCCATACAGCTCCCTGCGCGCCTCCTCCGGATGCTGAAAGTTGAACATGATGTTCCCGTAAGAGTTGGGCATCCAGTCGCCGTACACGTAGCGAAAGCCGACTTCCTCCTTGTACTGCGCCAGCATGGGCAGGTTCGCCGTCAGGCTGGAGATGGTGCTCGGAAAGTCCATCTCGCCGGCGATGATCTTGAGCAGGATGGCTTCGTCGTCTGCCAGGCGGACGCTGCGGATCTCGTCGATGTACGGTAGCTGGTTCCCGCCGATGTCGACCTTCCAGTAGTAGGGGTTGCGGGTGTAGGTCTGCAGGGCCTGGGGCGGCCGCTCGTTGGGCAGCCAGGCGTACAACGATGGCTTGTCCGGGTTGTTG
>JAAZBQ010000175.1 GCA_012513725.1 Chloroflexota bacterium | reverse complement strand
TGGTTCGAATCGCAGCACTTGCCCGAGGAGGCCTACGGGGCGGCCGAGGCGATTCAGACGTACCGCCAGCACCAGCGGCGCATCCACGCGGGGCGCATCTGGCCGATCGGCGAGGAGCCCTCGGGCCTCTCGTGGACGGGGTTCCAGTCGGAGCGGGAGGGCGGGGGCTATCTGGCCGTGTACCGGGAGCGCACCGAGCGCGCCTCCGCCCGGCTGCGGGTGCGGGGGGCGGCGGGAAGACGTGTGGTTTGCGAACCGATCATCGGCCAGGGCGCGCCGCTGGACGTCGAGGCGGGCGCCGACGGCGTGGTCACGTTCGCCCTACCTACGCCCTGGAGCTACGCCCTGTACGCCTATACGATCGCGTGAGCGCCTTGGGCCGATGAACGGAGGAGACCCCATGGATTCCCGGGAGCGGCTACGCCGCGCCTATGCCCACGAGGAGATGGACCGGCCCGGCGTCTACTCGCGAACCGGCTTTCCGACCGACGACCCCACCTACGACCGGCTCAAGGCGTACCTCGCCGAGCACAGCGACCTCAAGGTGCCGTGGAGGGGCCGGGCGTTCGAGACCCCCTACACGACCCACACCCATCAGGAGTCGCACTCGGCGGACTGGGTGCGCGTGGTCACCACCCTGGAGACGCCCGGCGGGCCCTTGACGTCCACGCGCCTGGAGAGCCTGCGGGGCAAGCCGGGCCTTCACGAGACCTTTTTCATCAAGACGCGCGAGGACGCCCTGGCCTACCTCTCGCTGCCCCTGCCGGCGCTGCGCGGCGACGTGGCGTCGTTCGGCGAGACCGATCGGCGGATCGGCGACCGGGGCATCGTGGATGTCGCCCTGGGGTACAACCCAGCCGGGCACGTCGCCGAGCTATGCGGGTCGGAGACCTTTGCCCTGCTGTCCGTGACCGACCGTGACGTTCTGCACGCCCTCTGCGAGCGGCAGATGCGACTTATACTCGCCACGGTGCGCTGGCTGCTGGAGCGCGGCGTGGGGCCGTTCTTTTCCATCCTGGGCGAAGAGTACCTGGTGCCGCCGCTGCACGGGCCGAAGGATTTCGACGATTTCAACGTGCGCTACGACCGGCCGATCCTCGACGTCATCCATGACGCCGGCGGGTACGTACACATCCACTGCCACGGACGGATCGCCAAGGTGTTGCCCGGCTTTTTGGCGCTGGGGGCCGACGTGTTGCACCCCTTTGAGGGGCCGCCGATGGGCGACATCACCCCGGCCGAGGCCCAGCGCGTCGTCGGCGGGCGGTTGTGCCTGGAGGGCAACATCCAGATCAACCGCATGTACGAGGCCACCCCGGAGGAGGTGCGCGCCGAGACGGAGGCGCTGATCGCCGACGTATACGACCGGGGCACCCCGCTGATCGTCTCGCCCACCGCGTCGCCCTACATCCGCGGATCGGGGGAGACCTGCTTTCCCCAGTACCGGGCCATGGTGGACGCCGTCCTGGCCCACCGATCCACCTGAGAAGGAGGAACACGGCCATGCGATTCGCCAGCCTGTGCCTGGTCACGGCCGATCTGCCGGCGCTCGCGGCGTTCTACCGCACGGTCCTGGGGCAGGAGCCCGAGGGCGACGAGACGTTCTGCTCCTTGGTCCTGGCCGGCGCCGACCTGTCCATCTACACCGTCGAGGGGACGGAGGCCATGGCGCCGGGCTCTATGGCGGGGGCGGGCTATGGCGGCTGCGTCCTGGAGTTCGAGGTGGAGGACGTGGACGCCGAGTTCGAGCGCCTGGCCGGCGCTGGCCTGCCGATCGTCAAGCCGCCCACCACCCAGCCCTGGGGGCGCCGCTCGGCCTGGTTCCGCGACCCCGACGGCAACATCGTGAACCTGAACGCCTCGGTTCCTCCAGCCTGAGCGCGACACCGACGGCTGGAGGGCGCAAGGCTTGACAACGGCATGCCGCCCGGGCACAATCGGGCCGTCGGCAGATCGGCCATCATCCCACGGAGCAGGAGCCAAGAGCATGCAGCCAGTCTCGTTGGAGGATCTATTGGAGGGCGCCGTCTCGGTAGAGCGCGGCGACGGTTGGATCAAACCCTGGCGGCTGCCGTTCCCGCTGCTCAAGCTCTTCCCGCCCGACGACGGGATCGCCATGCGCGGTGAGGATGCGGCCGGGGTCCGCCTGCGGTTCACCACCGACAGCCCGAGGCTAGAGTTGGAAGTGCTCCCCGTCCGCCAGCCCCGCCTCTTTGACCTCACCGCCGACGGCCAGTTGATGCGCACCGTCACCCTGGAGCCGGGCGACTCGGTGGTGGTCTTTGACGACGACCTCTCGACCGACGACGCGCCCCTGGAGATCTGGCTGCCCAACACGCACCCCGTGGGCCTGCAGGAGCTCCGCGTGGTGGCGGGGGCGCGGCTGGAGCCCGTGGCCGATCGCCGGCTCAAGTGGATCACCTATGGCAGCAGCATCTCCCAGTGCGGCGCGGCCCACTCCCCGGCCCGCACGTGGCCCGGCGTGGTGGCCCGCGACCG
>JAAZBQ010000957.1 GCA_012513725.1 Chloroflexota bacterium | reverse complement strand
TACGTCAGCAGCCGGGCACGGGCCGAGAGCCTGGCCGACCTCTTGCGCCAGCATGGTGTCGAGGCGGGCTATTACCATGCGGGGATCGCCGACCCCACCGTGCGCTCGGCGCGTCAGGACGCGTTCATGCGCGGGGACATGCGGGTGATGGTGGCCACCATCGCCTTTGGGATGGGCATCGACAAGTCGGACATCCGCTTTATCATCCACTATGACCTCCCCGCCTCGCTGGAATCGTACTACCAAGAGGCGGGCCGCGCCGGTCGCGACGGGTTGCCGGCGCGCTGCGTCCTGATCCACTCCCCCGCCGATCGCGGCACGCTGACCAGGCGGGCGAACAGCGACCGCATCACCATCGAGGACCTGCGCCGGGTGTACGCTGCGGCGCGGCATCATTTGCGGGGAGCATCGATTGGGCGGGTGCCGATCGGCGCACTGGCGCAGGGCGGCGAGCGCGATGGGGAGACCCGGGCGCGGGTGGCCCTCAGCCTCCTGGAGGAAGCAGGCCAGCTCCGCCGGCACCAGGATGTCGCCCGCACGGTCTCGGCCCGCTGCCTGGCGGATCCCGCTTTGGTGGGGGAGAGCGACCCGCCGGGCTTTGCGGCGCTATGCCGAGCGGCCGGGCTGGCCCGGGGGGCCCAGGCGACGTTCGACCCGCTGGCGCTGGCCGCGGCCGCCGGCCTGGATCCCACCACGCTGGAGGGCGACCTGTGGCGTTGGGCGGCGGCGGGCCACCTGCGGGTTCGCACCACCGGTCGCGACCTCCTGTTGGAGATGCTGCCGGCGGACCCTGGCGCCTCGGTACGGGTGAACCGGCTGCTGGACGCCTATGCTGCGGTGCAGACCCAGCGCATCGACGAGGTGGTGGGCTATGCTCGCACGCGCCGCTGCCGCCATGGCCACATCAGCGCCTACCTGATGGGCGAGGGCGGCAAGCGCTGCAACTCCTGCGATAACTGCGTTCCCGAGCATCCCCTGCGGCGCTACGTGGAGCAAGAGGGCCCGGACGAGGCGGAGCAGGCGCGGATCGTGCTCCAGACGCTGGCCGATTCCGGCCACGGGTGGGGCCGGGCCAGCCTGGCGCGCATCCTGCGCGCCGAACCCGAGGCGCCGGAGCGGGGGATGCAGACCTCTGGCTGGGGCGCCCTCAGCCATCGCTCGATGGCGGCTATCAACACCCTCGTCGAGCGGCTGCTGGCGGCGCGCATGCTGAAAGAGCGCTCGCTGGATCACGGCGGGGTCATCGTGGAGCTGGCCGGCAACGGGTACCGGGCGCTGGAGGATCCGGCGCTCCTCGAGGCACTGGCCCGCCCCAAGAAGACCCGGGCGGGGCGGTCGACGGGGCACGGTCCTGCTGCCGCCGACGAGCAGGAGCTCTACGAGCGCCTGCGCCAGTGGCGCAACGACATGGCGCAGGAGGAGGGCGTTCCGCCCTACGTCGTGTTGAGCAACGCCACGCTCCGGGCCCTGGCCGCCGCGCGCCCGCAGACGCCCGAAGAACTCCTGGGCGTGCGGGGCATCGGTCCCGTGCGGGTCGAGCAGCGGGGCGAAGCGCTCCTGGCCCTCATCCGCGAGTTCGCCACGGGCTGAACGCGACGCGGCCCCCGAGACACGTCTCAGGGGCCGCCGTTCGTCGCCGTGGGGCGGACGCTAAATGCGCTCCAGCCGCACCGCCTGGTAGGGCTTGCCGGGCAGTTCCAGGGTGATCTCGCCGCTCAGGCCCTCGGCCAGTGGGGTCACCGTCATCTCCCAGGGATCCAGCAGCTCGGCCCGGTAGGTGCCACCCTCGGGCAGCGTAAAGGGCCATTCGGCGGGCTGGTGGACGCCCGAGTAGTACATATAGTACTCGCCCGCCTGGCCCGCCACCTGGCGGCCCTGGGGCTCCAGCCCCTCCGCGGGACCCGCCTCCAGCACCTCCCGAAGGAACTGCAGCCGCGCCGGGCTCTCCCCGTGCAGGACGCCCCCCTTGGACCACCACAGGATGTCGTCCGGGTGCAGGTAGGTCTCCCCGTGTCCGACGTACATCCCCCCGATCGTGCCCAGCCAGAATCGATGTACGAGCTCCCTGGCCGAGATGCTGCCCCAGTTGTTCGGGACGTTCCCCTCGTACTGGCACTCGTCGTTGATGATCGGTTTGCGGTAGGCGTTGCGCCACTCCTCCGCCCGGGAGAGATCCCAATGCTGGACGGAGGCGTGGGTGACCCAGGGCTTGGCGTGATCGTAAAACCCCCGGCAGTTGTGCACCGAGCGGAGGTGGCCGTAGGGGTCCGCCTCTTGCACGATGCGGAAGAACCGGTCCCAGTCGGCCATCGTCTTGGCGCGCATCAGGTCGTACTCGTTGGCCATCGACCACCACACGTTGCGGAACGCCGAGAGCCTGGCCACCGCGTAGCGCAAGTAGCGAGCGTCGGTCTCGGCGTCCATCGTGGCGAATCCCCAGCGGTCGTAGGGGTGGAAGAGGATGAGGTCCGCCTCGATGCCCAGGGCCATCAGGTCGGCCACGCGGCCCTCGAGGTGCCGCCAGAAGGCGGGATCAAAGCGCGTCCAGTCGAACGCGCCATCCTCCTGCCGCACGAAGGGATAGTACTCGGGCTCGTTCTGGTTGTAACGGTAGTGCTTGGGGAACACGCACATCCTGAGCTTGTTGAATGGCGCCTCGCGGAGCGTGGCCAGGGTCTGCTCCTCCAGGGCGCGGCCCTGGTGCACCCAGGCATAGCAGGTGGTGCCGATCTGTCGGAACGCCATGCCGTCCTCGTAGGCCAGATGGTAGGTATGGGCCACCCGCACGGGCCCGTGGTTGGCCGGCGAAGCGGGCAGGCAGGTGAACGCGCCCGTGCGCCCCTCCAGGGCCTCGGCGTTCGAACGGGTCGTGTAGGTCCACTCTCCCTCGGTGTCGGGGCTAAAGCGGACGCGGTACTCTCCGTCGCCGTCATAGAAGCCGTCCACCTCGATCTCCCGGTGGCGGCAGGCAAACCGCGCCCCAAACGTCACCTCGGTGTACGGGTTTCCTGCGGTGGGGCCGGGCAGGCGGATCTCAAAGATGCCCCAGCGTTCGACGGCGGGCCGGCGGGGGGAGTCCATGGGTAACCTCCTGGTGCGATGGGCGCCCGGTGGGCGGGCGGAGGGCGGCGAGCGTGCGGGGGGAGTATAGGCGGTGGCTGGCGGCGCGCCAAGCGCGCAAGGGGACGGCGGCGGATCCGTCGAGGAGCCGCCGCCGTAGAGTTGGACAGAACCCCAAGTGACCTCGGGCCACGGCCGCGTTCGGCCTCCAGCACTCGGCGCTCACGACCGCGCGGTTTCCCCGCGGCGGCGTCCGCGCTGGCGCACGCCCTGTAGCCGGATCCGGGTACTCGGCCACTTGTTGTGGCCCGATCACCTGTACGCCAGCCAAGGGACGGCCGGAACGAAAACGCCAGTTCCCTCAACCCCTCGGGGTTCTGTAGCCAGACCATATCATACGGGAGATGCCCTGTCAAGCATTTTCCCGCCTTGCCAGCGAGAGGCGGCGGGGCGCAAACAGACGGAGAGGCCGGCGATGGATGCCAGCCTCTCCGCGCTATCGGTATCTGCAGAACCCGTGACCTAACGACCGACGCCTATCGGCAACCGCACTATCGACACACATCCAAACGATAGCACTCCCGGCCTGTCCGGTATGGTGGTGCGCGGTGCACTATGCATTGGTGTGCCCGCCTAACATGTACTCGCTAGCCACCCTACCGTTCATAGTCAGTATAGCAGAAGGGTGAGTGGGCACGTGCCGGGTTGGGTTGCTGTACGGTAGGGGATGCGTACGGGGTGGTTGGAGGAGGGTTGGCTGCTGCGGGCGTCCCGAGGCGCGTTCGCTCCCGCCACCGCGTGCCCTACGGATTGCATCGGAGGTGGAGGGGGCGCATAATGGGGGTAGGGAGCCGCAAGGCGCGGTCCGTGCTCCGTCCACCTATCTCCGGCGATCCCGGGCTCGGCGCCGCCAACGGGCAGGAGGTGCACAGCGTGAGCAGGGCCGAAGCGATGCGTGAGGTGGCCGAGGGGGTGCGCGACCTGAGAGAGTCGCCCCTCTACGAGTACCGGGTGGAGAACGGCTACCAGCCAGTGATCGGCGAGGGCGATCTCCACGCCACGCTGATGATCATCGGCGAGGCGCCGGGCGAGCAGGAAGCGCGCTCCGGCCGCCCCTTTGTCGGCGCCGCCGGCCAGGTGCTCGATGAGCTCCTGGCCTCCATCGGCCTGCGCCGCGAGGCGGTCTACATCACCAACGTGGTCAAGGACCGGCCCCCGGGCAACCGCAACCCCCGCGTCGCCGAGATCGCGCTCTACCGCCCCTTTCTCC
>JAAZBQ010000956.1 GCA_012513725.1 Chloroflexota bacterium | reverse complement strand
GGGCTGATGCCCTTTGCGTTCAACGGGGTGGCCTGGTACATGTACGGGGCCTCTTCCAACGCGCGGCGGGAACTGATGCCCAACCACCTCCTGCAGTGGGAGGCCATGCGCTGGGCGCGGGCGCAGGGCTGCCGCCTATACGACCTGTGGGGCATCCCCGACGCCGACAAAGGGGCGGAGGAGCACGACCTGGGCGGCGTGGGGCGCTTCAAGCAGGGGTTCGGTGGCGAGGTGGTGCGTTATGTCGGCGCCTACGACCGCGTCTACGCCGCGCTCCCGCTGCGGCTGGCCCGGGCGGTGTGGGCGCTGCGCCGCGGGCGGGCGCTATCGGGCTGACGCGCCCGTCAGTTGGACGTGGGCACCACGCCGAGCTCGGCGTACAGGTCCTCGATCTCGTCGGCCACGTTCTCCCAGCCATAGGTGCGCGCCACCCGCACCGCCCGGTGGCCCAGACGCTGCCGCAGCGCCCGGTCGGTGAGCACCAACTCCAGCTTCTCCGCCAGCGCCTTGGGCTCGCGATCGGGCACCAAAAAGCCGGTCTCCCCATCGCGCACGGTAAAGGTCAGCCCGCCCACCCGCGAGGCGATCACCGGCGTGCCGCAGGCCATCGCCTCCAGCGCCACCATCCCAAAGGACTCGTACAGCGAGGGCATCACGCAGGCATCCGCCGCGGAATAGTAAAAGGGCAGCGCCTCCTGCGACCGGGAGCCCACGAACACGACGAGATCGTCGAGCCCCAGCTCGTGGCGGATCTCGCTCAAGCACTTGAGGTCCGTCATCATGGCTTCCAGGTGGTCCTCCCGGTCGCCGCCGATGACGGCCAGGCTGAGGTCCTGGGCCCGGCAGGGGCGCATCCGCCGGGTGAGCTCGCACATCGCCTCGAGGAGGACGTTCAGCCCCTTGACGGGGTCCAGCCGCCCGACAAAGAGGAGCAACTGGCGGTCCGCCGGCAGCCCCAACTCGCGCCGGGCTGTGCGCGGGTTCATGGGCCGGAAGAGGTCCAGGTTCACGCCGCACGGGATCACCGCGACCTTGGACTCGTCGACGGAGTACAGGTCGAGCATTTGCTGCCGATCCAGTGGGGTGGCCGCGACGACGCGGTCGGCAAAGCCCAGGACGTCCTGCTCCACCTCGGCCCGGTTGGCCGCCTCGCGCGGGTCGTCCTTGCCGGCCACTAGGTCCTTCATGCGCCCCAGGGTGTGGAACATCTGCACCACGGGCACCCGCCATTCGCCCACCAGCTGGCAGGCCACCCAGCCGGAGAGCCAGTAGTGGCTGTGGATCAGGTCGTAGGCGATGCCCTCCTGGCGGGCGAACCGCCGCACCCCGTCGACGAACTCGGGCAGCAGGCCGAACACCTCGCGCCGATCCACCGGGGCGTTGGGGCCCGCGGGGATGTGGATCGTGCGGTAGCCTCCCTCCTCGCGCACGGCGTAGGGCGCCATGTCGGGATTCTGGAGGCGGGTGTAGACGTCGATCGCCCAGCCACGCCGGGCGAGGTGCCGACAGAGTTCCCGTACGTAGACGTTCATCCCCCCGGTCTCCTTGCCGCCCAGGGCGGCGAGGGGCGAGGTGTGCACGCTGAGCACGGCGATACGACCTGACATGTCAGACATCCTCCGACACAAGAAGGGGATGGCCAACACGGACCATCCCCTGTGATAGATGATAGGCTGCGATAGCGGGGTTTTTAGAAGCCCTTCTCGCCCATCAGGCTGATGAGATCGGCCACTCGGTTCGAGTAGGCCCACTCGTTGTCGTACCAGGAGACGACCTTGACCATGTTGCCACCGACCACCATGCACGAATCCGCGTCGATGATGCTCGAGCGGGTATCGCCACGGAAATCGGAGGACACCAGCGGCTCGTAGGAGACGCCCAGGATGCCCTTCATGGGGCCGGCCTCGGCCTCGTCAAAGGCCTTGAGCAGCGCCTCGAGGGTGCATTCCTTTTCCACCTCGGCGACAAAGTCGACGATGGAGACCGTCGGCGTGGGCACGCGCATGGCCATGCCGTCGAACTTGCCGGCCAACGAGGGGATCACCAGCGCCACGGCCTTGGCCGCGCCGGTGGTGGTGGGGATGATGTTCAGCGCCGCCGCCCGCGCCCGGCGCAGGTCCCGGTGCGGCAGGTCGTGCATCCGCTGGTCGCCGGTGTACGAGTGGACGGTGGTCATGAGGCCCTTGACGATGCCCCAGCCGTCGTGGACCACCTTGGCCGCCGGCGCGAGGCAGTTGGTCGTGCAGGAGGCGTTAGAGATCACCACGTGCTTGGCGGGATCGTACTGGTCCTCGTTCACGCCGATGACGATGGTGATGTCCTCGTTCTTGGCCGGCGCGCTGATCAGCACCTTCTTGGCCCCAGCGTTGACGTGGGCGATGGCCTGGTTCTTGTCGGTAAAGACGCCGGTCGACTCGACGACGACGTCCACCCCCAGATCGCCCCACGGGATCTTGGACGGGTCGCGCTCGGCGTAGAACTGGGTCTCCTTGCCGTTCACGATGAGGGCCTTGTCGGTGGATTCGACGGTGGCGCCGAACTGGCCATAGATCGAGTCGTAGCGCAGGAGCAGGTCGAACGCCGACGGCGGGAACAGGTCGTTGATGCCCACGACCTCCATCACGTCGGAATAGTTGTCCACCATCGCCTTGAACGTCTGCCGCCCGATGCGGCCAAAGCCATTAATGCCCACTCTGATCGTCATGTGAAGCTCCTTTCGGTCTTTCCGGGTACCATAGGTACACAGGTAACGGCCACGCGGCCGTTCACAACACGTTGGCGCGCCCCTCACGAGAGGCGCGGTACTCGTCCATCACCACCGCGGCGAGCTTGGCCGCGTCGTGGCGCCAGGGCAACTCTTCATCCACCAGGTCAGCCAGCACCACCCGCAGCCCGTCGGGCGCCACGATATGCGGGCGCACCATCTCGCTGCGCGAGTTGGGCGGCAGGGTGTGGTCGATGCTGTCGTTGCCGATCACCACGTCGCAGAACCCCTCGCCGACGTGCTCTGCGAGGGCCTCCACGTGGCGGCCCAGGTCAAAGCCGCTCGTCTCCCCGGGCTGGGTGGCCACGTTCGCCACGTACACCCGCACCGCGTCGGAAGCCCGCACCGCCTCGCGGATATCGGCGATGAGCAGGTTGGGCAGCACGCTGGTGTACAGGCTCCCCGGGCCCATGACGATCAGCTCGGCGCGCAAGAGCGCCCGGATGGCCCCCGGGTATCCCTTGACCCCCTCGGGCTGCAGGAACACCCGCTCGACATCGCCACCGGCCGCGGCGATCCGCGACTGGCCGCGCACCAGCGTCCCGCGCTCGCCCTCGCCCCCGCGAGCGTTCTCGTTCCCGCGAGCGTTCTCGTCCCCACGAGCGTTGTCAGGGTGACGGACCTCGGCGCAGAGCTCGACGTTTTCCAGCGAGGAGGGCAGGATGCGCCCCCGAACGGCCAACACCCGGCTGGCCTCGCTGACGCCGCTCTCGAAATCCCCGGTAATGCCGGCCATCGCGGCGATGAACAGGTTGCCGAACGAGTGGCCGTCGAGCCGCGTATCGCGTCCGAACCGGTATTGGAACAGGTTGGCCATCAGCGGCTCGGCCTCGGCCAGCGCCGCGATGCAGTCGCGCAGGTCGCCGGGCGGCGGCAGGCCCAGTTCCTGGCGCAGCATCCCGGAGGAGCCCCCGTCGTCGGCCACCGTGACGATGGCCGTCAGGTCGTCGGTGTGGGTCTTGAGCCCGCGGAGGAGGGTCGAAAGCCCATGTCCCCCGCCGATGGCCACGATCCTCGGCCGTCCGGCATCGACGGACTCGGGGTCGCTCTGCTCTCGCACGACGGTGGCGGGAAGGACCTCGACCGCCTTC
>JAAZBQ010000955.1 GCA_012513725.1 Chloroflexota bacterium | reverse complement strand
GTCTTCACCCCGACCACTGCGCGGCACTCCAGGTCCAGGAGGGACTCGGTGTGCAGGGGATCCGGCACCTCCCCGAGGAGGGCCTGCACCCAGTTCCCGAGTTTGGATCGGTCACTGAGCTTTGCCCCACCCAGCCGGCCACCGTGTCGATCACCACGACCGTGGCGCCGCTAGCGCGGATCTCCTCCCGGAGCACCGCGGGCTCCACCCCCAACCCGAAGAGCAGCGTGACGTGGCCCCAGCCGTCCGGCAGCCCAGCCAGCCGGGCGCACCAGATACTCTCGGGCTCCTCGGTGACGTACAGGATGCGCTCCTCCTTCCACGCGTGGCACAGGCGGACGACGAGCTCCGTCTTGCCCGCTTTGGGGTAGCCGGCCACCAGGGTGCACCAGCCCTTCACGATGAACTCCGGCTGCTCCAGGAGGGGCAGGTAGTCCAGATCCGGTGCCCCCCTCTGGCGCGGGTCCTCAGCGCACACCTTGCGGGGGCAGGCGGGCGCCTGACCTGGAACGGACCTATCCATAGGTTCCAGGTGACCTCAGTCCCCCTCACCGCCGCACCCCCGAGAAGGGTCCAGCACCTTGTGGGCGATGCGGGCGTACTCCGCGCCGTCGTCCCGGCGCCCGGAGTACTTGGCGTAGCCCAGCGCCCGGTCCCGCTCTGCGAGGGCCTCCACGATCGTTCGCTGGGAAGCCCCCGCCCCCGCCAGGGCCCGGCCCAGGAAGAAGAGGGTCAGGCTGCGGTCCACCTCGGCCTCCTCCCGGGGCCGCAGGGTGCCATCCGCCTCCGCCGCCACCTCGCCCCGCCAGAGGGCCAGGGCCTGCCCATCCAGGCGCACCGGGGGCTCCTCCGAGTCCGGCGCGCCGGACACGACCGCGAAGATAGCCGCCCGCAGGCACTCCGCCACCCACGAGGGTGCCCCCACGAGGGACTCGGGGAAGGCGACGTACACCGGCTCCCCGGCCCGGTGGGTGCCATGGGCGACGACGTAGCCGTTCGCCTTGATATCCAGCCCCCCGTCGAGGAGCTTCGTCGTGGTGAGGGGGCAGTCCCCGAGGCGGGCGTAGAGGTAGCCGGAGTGCGCGGAGTGGCAGATGGCCGTGGGCGGCACGCCGCGTTCCTGAACGTAGGCCAGGCCCTCCGGAGAGTCGGGACCCACGAACACCAGGCCGCTGGGGGCCAGCAGGAGCCCCACGTTGGCCTGGGGCCACTGCGCCCACTAGCGGCGCACATCGGCCTCGGTGGGCTGGAGGGTCTGGTAGCCAGCCCCCAGGAGGAGCGCCTTGCCGATGTTGTTCCCCTGATGCCCCCGACCGCTGCCGCACGCTCCCTCGGAAGTGGGCCAGCAGAGGGGGATGGGCGCCCAGCCGCGGACCAGGAAGGCCAGGGCGGCCTCCAGCGGAGGATCCTCGGGAGGCGTCCCCCGTCTCTCCGACGGTGGGGCAGGCTTGCCGTTGCCGTCCTCCGGCATCGGGGACGACATGCTGGACTGTGCTTCAGGCGGTCGCTCTTGCTCTGTGGTCATGGGTGGTATTGACCTCACGTACTACAAGGGACCCTCTCGATTCACAGCAGGTGGTCGACGGGGCCGCTCTGCCGGTGGGCGTTCTGGACGTCCTCCGTGGTCTGGGCGAGATACCTCCGCAACACGGTGAGGTCCGCGTGCCCCATCAGCCGCTGGAGGGAGTAGACGTCCACCCCGTTCCGCAGGGACAACAGGGCAAAGGCCCGCCGGAAACTGTGCAGCGTGGGCGGCTCCACCCCGGCCTGCTCTGCCCGGCGCCGGACAATGTCCCGCAGGCTCTCGTAGCGCAGGGGCCCGCCCGTCGTCATGCTGGCAAAGAGGGCG
>JAAZBQ010000954.1 GCA_012513725.1 Chloroflexota bacterium | reverse complement strand
GGTTCCTACCCAAGCCCTTCATGTTGTGCCTGAACTGCGCCGAAGCCTACACCCGTCGCGACAAGGGAGACTTTCGCAAGCTGTCGCGCCTCTCCAGCGAAGGGCGCAGCACGGCCACGACGCTCCTCTCCCTCAGTACCGTTGCGTCGTTGCGCGCGGCGGGCATCGAGCCAGACGCCCAGAAGGTCCTCAGCTTCACGGACAATCGCCAGGACGCGTCGCTGCAGGCCGGTCACCTGAACGACTTTGTCCAGGTCGCCCTGATACGCTCGGCCATCTACAAGGCTCTGCAGGAGCAGGGGGAGCTGGACTTTTCGCATGTCGCCGATGCCGTGGTCCAGGCGCTGGCCTTGCCGACGGCCGAGTACGCCAGGCAGGCCAACCTCGAGGAGGACAGCCCACAGGCCCGCGAGGCGCGCAACGCCTTTCACGACCTCATCGAATACCGGGTCTACGAGGACCTGCGCCGAGGGTGGCGCGTCGTGCAGCCCAACCTCGAGCAGTGCGGCCTGCTCACTATGGACTACAGAGGCCTCCGAGAGCTGTCAGCGCGGGAGGACCTCTGGGAGAGCGTCCCCTTCCTCGGCGCCATAGCGCCGACCGAGCGTCAGGAGACACTCCGGGTGGTCCTCGACGAGATGCGACGCCAGTTGGCCATCCAGGTGCGCTGCCTGGAGCGGGACGAGCAGGACCCTCTCGCGCGCCGGGTGGATGATTACCTGAACGAGTTCTGGGCCTTTGGTGGCGACCGTTTGCGCTATGCGGCGCGGTACGTGCTACCCGGAACAGAACGCCTTCCCGGCGACTATAGCCTCTCCACCCGGAGCGTGATTGGCCGCTGGCTGCAGACCCAGTGGCGCCAGACGCCGGATGAAGAGGCTTCGGCCTCCCTCTACGAGGAGCTGATCAACGGCCTCGCCCAGGCGATGCTGCGCTTTGGGTTATGGGAAGAGGTAACCAGGCGCCGGGGCAGGAGCGAGAGCATCGGGTACCGCATCCCGGCCAGCGCACTCCTCTGGCGCCTCGGCGAGGGCCGCCCGGTGTCGTCGCCCCTTCGCCGTCGCCAGGCCACCGGTGACGTGTACACCACGGTCGAGGAGGAACCCAACGCCTACTTTCAGGACCTGTACGCCAAGGGCGCCCAGGACCTAAGACGTGCGCGCGGCGGTGAGCATACGGCCCAGGTCGGCTACGAGATGCGCGAGAAGCGCGAGAAAGAGTTCCGCGAGGGCGACCTCTCCTGCCTGTTCTGCTCGCCGACCATGGAGCTGGGCATCGATATCGCGGACCTGAACGCGGTGCACCTGCGCAACGTGCCCCCCACCCCGGCCAACTATGCCCAGCGCAGCGGCCGTGCTGGCCGCGCAGGGCAGCCCGCTCTGGTGCTGGCCTACTGCTCGAACTGGAGCGGCCACGACCAGTACTACTTTCGGCGGCGGGCGGATATGGTGGCCGGCTCCGTCGTTCCACCGCGCCTGGACCTCGCCAACGAGGACCTCATCCGCGCCCACGTCCAGGCCATCTGGCTGTCGTTCACCCGAGTGGACCTCGGCGGCTCGGTGCCCGACACGCTGGACATTTCCACGGAGGGCTGTCCCCTCCTCCCGGAAGTGGAGGAGCAGCTGATCCTCTCCCCCTCCCGAGATGCCGACTGCCTGGCCGCCTGCCGCCGCGTGCTGGAAGCCTGCGGCGAGGAGTTGACCCAGGCCGAGTGGTACACCGGCGATTGGCTGGAGCAGACTCTCTCTGCGGCGCCGACGCGCTTTGACCGGGCCTTTGACCGCTGGCGCGAGCTGTTCCGCCTGGCCATGGCCCAGTGGGAGGAAGCACAACGGCTCAAGAGGGCGTCGTTCACCCGGCGTCGGGGCCAGACTCCCGAGGGCGAGCTGAACCCCGACCTCATGGAGCGTGAGGCGCGCCGGCAGCGCGACCTCCTGTTCTGCGAGAACACCCGCTCCGACGAGGGCGATTTCTACCCCTACCGCTACCTGGCCAGCGAGGGATTCCTGCCCGGCTACAACTTTCCCGCGCTGCCCGTGCGCGCCTACCTGGCCCGGGGCAGCGAGGGGGAGTTCATCTCGCGCCCCCGTCTCCTGGCGGTGACCGAGTTCGGCCCTGTCAACGTCATCTATCACGAGGGGAGCAAGTTCGCCGTGAACCGGGTCTTCCTGCCGACCCAGGACCCCGAAGCGCGCTTCCGCCGTGCCAAGTACTGCAAGGCCTGCGGCTACATTCACGCCGATGAGACGCTGGATGTCGAGCGGTGCCAGTATTGTGGTGCCGACCTACAGAATGATACGGGCGAGTTCATCGGCAGCCTGCTGGAAATGCCCACGGTTGGCACCCAGCGGCGCGAACGCATCACCTGCGACGAGGAAGAACGCCGCCGGGAAGGCTACCACACGACCACCCACTTTCAGTTCGCCCCCGCGCCCGGTGGGCGCCTACAGCGCCGCCCGGCGCAGGCGTTAGGCGATGAGGGAGCAGTCCTCCTTGACCTCACCTATGCTCCCCAGGCCACCCTCTGGCGCATCAACCACCGCTGGAGAAGGAGCAGGGAGGATGGGTATACGCTGGACCTATCGAGGGGGCGCTGGCTGAGCCAGGAAGAAGCCCAGAAGGCACCCCAGGGTTCGTACCAACCGGGTGTCCGCCTCTATGTTCGCCACACCGCGAACGCCATGTTGGTCAACATCCCGTCGGCGACGGGCGAGCCGGTGGACGAGGCGGTCCTGGCCAGCCTTCAGTTCGCCCTGGCGCGCGGCATCCAGCAAGAGTTCCAGGTGGAGGAGGGGGAGCTGAGCGTCGAACGCCTCGGCGAGGAGGGCTCCCAACGCCTCCTCTTCTGGGAGGCGGCCGAGGGTGGCCTTGGCGTGCTGCGGCGCCTCGTGGCCGAACCCGATGCGCTGGCCCGGGTCGCGCGCCGGGCGCTGGATATCCTGCACTTTGAACCGGATTCCGGCGATGACCGCTATCCCCCGGCGACATCGGACACCTGCACCAAGGCCTGCTACGACTGCTTGCTCTCCTACCGCAACCAGTGGGACCACCCACGGCTCGACCGCCACCTGGTGCGTGACCTGCTCCTGGCCCTCTCCAGCGCGACGACGCGTGTGGGACTGGAAGGGCGCGACCGCGAGGCCCAGTACCGCTGGCTCAGCGAGCGGCTCGACCGGCGTTCCGACCTGGAGCGGCTCTTCCTCGACGCTCTGTACGCGAGCGGACGCCGCCTGCCCGACGACGCCCAACGGCCCATCCCGGAGGTGGGCTGCACCCCCGACTTTTTCCTGGAGCCAGAGGTTTGCGTGTTCTGCGACGGCAGCGTCCACGACGAGCCGCAGCAGCGCGCCGAAGACGAGCGTCAGCGCCGCGCGCTGCGGGCGGCAGGCTATCGGGTGGTGACCATCCGTTACGACCGTGACCTGGAAGCGCAACTGCGCGAACACGAGGACATCTGGGGGGAGGCGACTGCATGAACGCTACACCCGGTTCCCTGGTACGCTACCGCGAGCGTGAGTGGGT
>JAAZBQ010000174.1 GCA_012513725.1 Chloroflexota bacterium | reverse complement strand
GGCGAGGTGACGTGGGTCACCGGCGCATCGAGATAGTCGAAACAGCGCAGGGCGAGCTCATCGGCCAGGCGCGCGCCGAGGGACAGGCTGCGCTCGGCCTGCTCGACGGTCAGCGCGGCCCCCGTCTTTTTCACCGACGCGACGATGGTCGCATAGTCCATCCCCTGGTAATCCACCGTGCGGAGGTCGATGACCTCCGCCTCGATCCCCTCGGCCGCCAGGTCCTCGGCCGCCTGGAGGCAGAGCGCCAGGCCCATCTGGTGGGTGAGCACGGTCACGTCGCGCCCCGGGCGGGCGATCCTGGCCTTGCCGTACTGGACATAATAGTCCATGTCATCCGCCGGCACCTGGCCTTTCTCTGCGTACAGCATGCCGTGCTCCACCACCAGGACGGGGTCCTCGTAGGCCATGGCGGTGCGAAAGAGGCCGATATAGTCGAACGGCGTCGACGGCGCCACCACGCGCCAGCCGGGGAACTGGGCAAAATAGGCGCAGGGATCCAGCGAGTGCTGGCCGCCATAGCCAAAACCCTTGCCGATGCGGGTGCGGATCACCACGGGAAAGCGGCCGCGGTCGCCGTACATGTGCCGCAGGCGGCCGATCTGGTTGAACAGCTGGTCGGAGGCCATCAGGGCAAAGTCGGGATACATGACCTCGACCACGGGCCGCATCCCGGCGGCGGCGAGCCCCCCGGCCAGGCCGATAAAGCCGGTCTCGGAGATCGGCGTGTTGATCAGCCGCTCGGGAAAGCGTTCCTTGATCCCCCGGGTGGCGCCGAACGCGCCGCCTCGGAGGTTCGCGACCTTCTCGCCGAGGACGATCACGCGCTCGTCGCGCTCCATGGCCCGCAGCGTCGCCGCGGCGACGGCCTCGACGTAGGTCATCTCCTTCCAAGTGGCAACGTCCTCGCGCTCGATGTAGCGGGCGCCGCGGAGTTCCTCGCCCGTGCCGCGGACGCCGACGAGTACCGTGGCCGGATCGGGCCACTTGGCCGCCGGCACCACCCGCTTGCCGTCCTGCTCCACGGTGCAGAAATCCCGGGCAATGGCGATGGAGCGCTCGGCCGCCGCGCGCATGGCCTGGTCCTCCTCCTCGGTGATCACGCCGAGGTCGATGAGCCGTCGGCCGTAGGTGTCCACCGGGTCGCGCCGGCGCCACTCGGCCTCCTCCTCCTTGGAGCGGTAGCCGAACGCACTCCCCGCCAGGCTGCCGGCGTGGTGGACGTGGCGGTACGTCTGCGCCTCGATGAGGAAGGGCTGGGGAGCCCCGCGCATCCTGGCCGTCAGGTCGCGGACGGCGACGTACATCGCCACGGGGTCCATGCCGTCGGCGATGACCGAGTCGAACCCATAGCCCAGGGTGCGCAGGCCCAGGGGGCAGACGTTCGACGACTCGCTGGTGCAGGTGCCCACGGCGTACGAGTTGTTCTCCACCAGGAACAGGACCGGGATGCCCCACAGGCCGGCCATGTTGGCGACCTCGTGGAGGACGCCCTGGTTCATCGCGCCGTCGCCAAAGAACGAGACGGCCACCTTGTCGTGGCCCTGGAGCCGCTGGCCCCAGGCGGCGCCGGCCGCCAGGGCGATCGACCCGCCGACGATGGCGTTGGAGCCTAGGTTGCCCGACTCGCCGTCGTACAGGTGCATCGATCCGCCACGCCCGCCGCACCAGCCCTCGCGGAGTCCCATGATCTCAGCCAGGGTGCGGTTCACGGCGTCCTGGATGGGCCCGGTGAGGGGTTCGGCGGTGGGGTCGTAACCCTCGGGCGCATAGTACGCCACCGCCTTGGCGAGAAAGTGGCCGTGGGCGCGATGGGTGGAGCCGATCAGGTCGCTCTTGCGCAGGGCGGCCGCCACGCCGACGGCGACGGCCTCCTCGCCGACGGACGTGTGCGCCGGGCCGTGGACCAGGTCAACGTCCTTGAACTCCAGGACCTGGGTCTCGAAATCGCGCACCAGGTACAGGAGGAACGCCATGCGGGCCAGGTCGCTCCGGCCGATCCCGAGGAGATCTTCGTCATCGACGCGCAACTCGTGGCACGCGGCAGGGGGCGGAACGGGTATCAAATTGCTCACAATGCACCTCTATGGCTGGGGGTGGGGAATCTACCACGGATTCCACGGATAGACGGATGGAACGGATAAAGAGTGGACGTTACCGGAGTGGTGAGTGCCCACTCCCGACATCGCGCTGAATCCGGCCTATGCCTCATGCCCATCGTAGCGCTCTTGTGCTATCCGTCCAATCC
>JAAZBQ010000953.1 GCA_012513725.1 Chloroflexota bacterium | reverse complement strand
CACCACGTGGAGGCGGGGATAGGCGATCTGGATGCGGATCTGGTCGTAGCAGTGGGCGGTGATGAACATGGCGAACGAGTTGCAGTAGGGCACCAGGCCGGTGGAGGCCATCCCCGCCGCGGTGGAGACCATGTCCGCCTCGGCGATGCCCAGGTCCCAAAAGCGCTCGGGGTAGGCGTCGCGGAACTCGACGGTGCGGGTCGAGTTGTAGAGGTCGGCGTCCAGCACGACGACGTTGGGGTGCTCGCCCCCGACGCGCTTTAGGGCGGCGCCGTAGGCAAAGCGGGTCTGTTTCATCTCAGGCATATTGGGCCTCCCGCAGCGCCTCGCGCGCTCTCTCCAGCACTTCCTCGATCTCGCGCAGGGCCTGGGCGATCTGCTCTTCCGTCAGGGCGGCATTGTGGAACGCGGCGTGGTTCTCGATAAAGGAGATGCCGTGGCCCTTGGTGGTGTGGGCGACGATCAGCGAGGGCACGTCGGCGGGGCCCTCGTAGGCCCAGTCCAGCGCGTCGACGAGGTCCTCCATGTCGTGGCCGTCGATCTCCCGGGCGCGCCAGCCGCAGGCCCGCCAGCGGTCGGCCTGGGGCTCCATCGTCTTGCCGCAGGTGGTCTCGTCCATGGCCTTGAGGCCGTTCCAGTCCACGATGGCGGTGACGTTGCCCAGGCACTGCTTGGAGGAGCTGGCAGCGGCCTCCCACACCTGGCCCTCCTGGGTCTCGCCGTCGCCGATCAGGCAGTAGACGGCATAGTCCAGGCCCCTGAGCCGGCCGGCCAGGGCCAAGCCGTTGGCGTAGGAGAGCCCCTGCCCGAGGGACCCCGTGCACCCCTCGATCCCGGGGGTCAGGTGCATGGCCGGGTGCCCCTGGAGGCGGCTGCCCATCTGCTTCAGGGTGCGCAGCTCCTCGATGGGGAGGACGCCGAGCATGCCCAGGGCGGCGTATTGGGCGGGGACGCAGTGGCCCTTGCTCATGATGAACCGGTCGCGCGCGGGCCAGGCGGGGTTCGTCGGGTCGTAGCGCATGCGGTAAAAGTAGAGTGCCGTGACGATATCGGCCGCCGACATGGAGCCCCCAAAGTGGTGCGCCTTGTCGGGGCCCATCATCCGCACGACGTGGAGGCGGAGCTCGGCGGCCAGCGCCCGCAGCTCCCCGATATCTCGTGTGGTCATGGGACCTCGCTCCTCTCGGAAGATGGTGGAACCGGGACAGGGCGCCCACGGTATACTCGCGGTTTCTTCACAACTTGCCCATGCAGCCCGGCCATAATCTAGCGACAATGGATGGTCGGGTCAAGCGCCGTGGAAATGCTTTCCGGCGCTGCGTCGTCGTGCCGATGCTCGGGCGCTCTCCCGAGGGCGGCACATCGTATGCGCAGCGCCTTTGCAGGGTGAGCGGACGCCGACCACGGTTACTTGACGCTATATGGCGACCGGGCTACCCTTTGGGCGGGATCGTAGTAGGGGCGGGAAGATGATGGACGGCAAGATCCTGATCGTCGACGACGAGACGCACATCGTGCGCGTGCTGCGAGGCTATTTCGAGCAGGCCGGCTTTGCCGTGCTCTCCGCCTATGACGGTGAGGAGGCGCTGCGAATGGCCCGCCAGGAGCAGCCCGACCTCATCGTCCTGGACCTCATGCTCCCCCGCGTGGACGGGCTAGAGGTGTGCCGCCGGGTCCGCAAAGAGTCCGAGGTGCCCATCATCATGCTCACCGCTCGGGTGGAGGAGGCCGACACCCTCATCGGGCTGGAACTCGGCGCCGACGACTATGTCACCAAGCCCTTTAGCCCCCGGGAGGTGGTGGCTCGCGCCCGCGCCATCCTGCGGCGGGCCCGCAGCGCGGCGAGTGCCGGGGAGCCCGAGACGCTGGCCGTCGGCGACCTGCACATGGACGTTCCCAAGCGCTCGCTGCGGGTGGGCGAGCGGGAGGTGGATCTGACCCCGTCCGAGTTTGACATCCTGCGGGCCATGCTCGCCTCCCCCGGGCGCGTGTTCACCCGCGGGCAGCTCCTGGAGGCCGCCCAGGGCTACGCCTATGACGGGTACGAGCGCACCATCGACACGCACATCAAGAACCTGCGCCAAAAGATCGGCGACTCGCCCCGACGGCCCGAGTACATCCAGACGGTACACGGCGTCGGCTACAAGATGCGCGAGGGCTGACGAGATGGCCAGGCTCCATTCCTTCTCGGTCAAGATGATGCTGGCGCTGGGGCTCGTGGTGGTGGTGGCCGTCGGGGCGGTGGCCCTGGCGGTGAACGCCTCGGCCAGCCGGCACCTGGAGGACTATGTCACCGAGGGGATGCGCGGCCGCGCCGCGGCGCTGGCGCCCACCCT
>JAAZBQ010000952.1 GCA_012513725.1 Chloroflexota bacterium | reverse complement strand
GGCGCATCGTCGGGCAGCCGACCCTGGAGAACCTGGTCGCCGTGACCCAGGCCATCGGCGGGTCGACGAACCTGGTGCTGCACCTCGGCGCGCTGGCGACGGAACTGGGGCTGCGGCTCGACCTGGAGGACTGGGACCGCATCGGCCGGCGCACGCCGTTGGTGGGCAAGTTCCGGCCCGCCGGGCGGCGCACCGTGTCGGACTTGGGGCGGGCCGGCGGGGTGCCGGCGCTCCTCCGGATCCTGGCCCCGCTGGTGGACCTCGACCTCCCCGGGGCCTACGGCGGTACCCTGGTCGCCGTGGCCGCGTCCGCCGAATGGCGGGATCGCGACGTCCTGCGCCCCCTGGATGAACCCCTGGCGCCGGAAGGCGGCATCGCCGTGCTGTACGGGAACCTAGCCCCTGAGGGCGCCGTGGTCAAGGCCAGTGGCGTGAGCCCGGCGATGCTGCGCCACACGGGCCCGGCGCGGGTGTTCGATTCGGAGGAGGCCGTGCAAGAGTGTCTCCTCGGCGGGCGGGTGAAGCCCGGTGACGTCCTCGTGGTGCGGTACGAGGGACCCCGGGGCGGTCCCGGGATGCGCGAGCTCTCGCTGCCGGCCGCCATCCTCGTGGGGCTGGGCCTGGCGGATTCGGTGGCCATGGTCACCGACGGGCGCTTTTCCGGCGCCACCCGGGGGCCCTGCGTGGGGTATGTGGGCCCCGAGGCGGCGGTCGGTGGTCCCCTCGCCGCGCTCCGGGATGGCGACGTGGTGGAGATCGACGTGCCCGCCCGCCGGTTGGACGTGCGCCTCTCGCCGGGCGAGATCGCCGCGCGCATGCGAACGGCGGTCCCGCCGGTCAAGGAGACGCCGCCCGGCTTTTTGCGGCTCTACGCCGAGCGGGTGGGTCCCGCCAGCCGGGGCGCCGTGCTGGAGTGACGCGTGACGCGGCGCAGGAGGGGGCAACTGGTCGGTGGGGGAACACCGATAGGTGGCCAAGCCAAAGCGGCGGCGAGACCGCCGCAGCCCATAAAAGACCACGGCCAGCATGACGTGACAAGCGAAATGAACCCGGGTGCGCGTCGGTGAGGAACGGAAGGAGATGCATCGTGGTGGACAATTCCCAGGATCGCTGGCACGGACCCTATCGGCCCGATCCCGCCCATCCCCATCACCTGGTGGATGACGAGGGGCGGCACCTGTTCGTGCTGGGCAAGACGGCCTGGACCTACCTGGTCTGCGGCGACCCCGAGGGGGTCTGCCGGCGGGCCGCCGCCCAGGGGATCACCGTGCTGCGGGTGGCGCTGAACGGGGCGCCCTACTATGACGTCCTCGGGCACGACTGCTGGCCGTGGCGGGGCACCTCCGCCGTGCCCGACTACTCTGGCCTGAGCGAGCCCTACTTTCAGCAGGTGCGCGAGCGCGCCGCGCTGGCCCGGTCCTACGGGCTGGGGCTGAACGTGACGCTCTACATGCGCCATCCGCTGCCCACCGTGGCCGAGGCGCCGCGCGAGCGCCGCTACTGGGAGTACACCCTGGCGACGCTGGGCCGGGAGCCGAACGTGTTTTGCTGGGAGATCGCCAACGAGACCCTGGCCGAGCGCGAGTTCCAGGCCGCCGTGGGCACGTTTCTCCGGCAGCACGATCCCTGGGAGCGGCCCATCTGCACCTCCGACGGCACCACCGACGATGCCGCCTGGCCCGCCGAGTCGTTCATCGACCTGGCCATCAACCACACCTGCACGGGCCAGCGCTCGCTGGACGGCTGGTACCGGGCGCTGGCGCTGAACACCCGGGCCCACGGCAAGCCCGCCTGGTGCAACGAATCGGGCCGCGAGGGGCGCCACAAAAACGACGACGGCGTCCACCGCCGCAAGCAGGGCTGGGTGTGGTGCGCGTCGGGGTGCTACTGGACCCACCACTCTTGGGATGGCTGCGAGGGGATCGACGCCCCCTCCTACCGCGCCCCCGGCGAAGAGTTCCTCGCGCCGTTGGCGGCCTATTGGCAGGGGCTGGAGTGGTGGCGGCTGAGCCCGACGTTCACCCTCGTGCAGCGCCGCGGTGCGGCGCCGCTGGCCTACGCCCTGCAGGCGCCCACCCCCGGGCGCGACCTGGCGGTCATCTACCTCTGCACCGAGGAGACGGGCCGCGAGGTACCGGCGGGCGAGATGGGGCTCCTGCTCCTCGAGGGCAGGTACCGGGTGCGGCTCTATCACCCGGCCACCGGCGCGTATGAGGAGGCCGGGGAGGTGGCCGGGCAGGGGTTGGGTCGGGTCACGCCGCTGGGTACGCCGGCGTTCACCGACGACCTGGTCGTGCGCCTGGACCTCATCGAGCGGATGGAGCGCTCCCGGCTGCGCGGGACGGGGTAGCCCAAGGCCGGATGGGGGCGGCCCTCCGCCCCCATCCGGCACAGGATCTGATTCTCAGAGCCCCATCGCCGCCGACAGCTGCGCGGCGGTAGGCTCCGTCAGGAGCGTCTGCAGGTTTAGTGTCGGCACCGAGGCGAACCCGCCGTTCCAGGCCATCACCCGCTCCCGGGCCGCCTCGTCCTCCTCCAGGCTCACCGCGCGGTAGGCGATGCCGTGCTGGTCGAGCCAGCCTGCAACGGCGCTGCATTGGGGGCAGGTGGCGGTCTTGAACACCTCCGCGTCCAGAACGGCGGCACGCGAATCCACCAGCATGCGCTGCAGGACGGCCGTGCCGGGCTCCGTCACGATCTGGCGGAGGAGGACCGTGGGCACCGAGCGGAACCCGCCGGTCCACTCTTCCACGCGCAGGGCGGCGTCCTCGTCCTCCTCGATGTCGGTGCACGTGTGGGGAATCCCGTGTTTGTCCAGGAATGCGCGGGTGC
>JAAZBQ010000951.1 GCA_012513725.1 Chloroflexota bacterium | reverse complement strand
CGATCAGGGGCACGATGAGCGCCGCCACCCGCCGGGCGTTCTGCGCCATCTGCCAGCGGGTGCGCCCCCGGGTGCTCACGCCCCGCAGCTCCTGGGCCTGGGCGATGGACTGCATCTGCTCGCCCAGGATGGGTAGAAAGCGCAGGGCGATGGCCACCACCAAGGCCAGCTCGTGGCCGGGTAGGTGCAGGGCGTTCAGCGGCGCCAGGAGGCGCTCCACCCCGTAGGTCAGCCGGCCCACGGTGGTGGTGTTGGTCAGGAGCGCCGTGATCAGGATCAAGCTCAGGAAGCGCAAGAGCGATACCACCACCAGCCGCACCCCGGCCGTGGAGACGACGATCGGTCCCCACCGCACGATGGCGGCCGAGGGCAACCCGTCGGGCCCCATGCCGTAGAACAGGAGCTGCATCAGGGCAAAGACGGTGATAATCGGCAGCGCCGGCACGACGTTGGCCAGCACCGTCCGCAGCCGTAGCCGGGCCACCAACACGACCGCCAGCAACACGGCGAGGAGCAGGACGTTCGTCGCGTACCCGCCGGCCAGCACCGCTGCCACCCCGGCGGCCCCCGCGGCCAGGATCTTGGCCCGCGGATCCAGCCGGTGTACGGGCGAATCGCCCGGGTAGTACTGGCCGATGGTCAGGTGCCTCAGCGCGTCAAGGCTTGCCACAGGGCCTCCTCCGTCTCTCCCGTCGTCAGGCGATCGGCGGGCACCGGCAAGCCCGCCGCCGCCAGGTCTTGGGCGATCTGCATCGGCTCGGGCGCCGCGAGGCCCGCCTCCTCGAGGAGTGCGCCCTGCGAGAGCACCTCCCGGGTGGGCCCGCTGAGGATCGTGCGCCCCTGCTGCAGCACGGTGACCGTGTCGGCCAGCTCGGCGACCTCGTCCATCTCGTTGGACACCAGGATGACACTGAGGTCCATCTCGGCGCGCAGCCGCCGCAGGAGGCCGTGGACCATCCCCCGGCCGCGGGGGTCCAAGCCGGTGGTGGCTTCGTCCAAGACGAGGACCTCCGGCCGCATGGCCAAGACGCCGGCCAGCGCCGCGCGACGCATCTCCCCGCCGCTCAGCGAGAACGTCCGCCGGTCCACAAAGGCGTCGAACCCCAGGCCGACCGCCTCCATCGCCCAGCGCACCCGCTCGCGGATCTCGTCCCGCGAGAGGCCCAACTGCCGCGGTCCGTAGGCAATGTCGTCGCCGAGGAGGCGCTCGAAGAGCTGCTGGTGGGGATACTGCATCACCAGGCCCACCCGGCGGCGGATGGCGGTGAGGTCGCAACGCGGGTCGGCGGTATCCTGCCCCAACACGAGCGCCCGCCCCCGCTCCGCCGGCCGCAGGAGCCCGTTGGCGTAGGCCACCAGGGTGGACTTGCCCGCGCCGCCCGCGCCCACTAGGGCGGCCACCTCGCCGCGGTGGAGGGTCAGGCTCGCATCCTGCAGGGCGACGGTCTCCAAGGCGCTGCCGGCCAGGTAGGTGTGGGCGATATGGCGGAGGGAAATCAGCGGCTCGCTCATCGCACCGCCTCCCGCAGGTGGGTCACCGCGTGGACGAGCTCTTCGGAGGTCAGAATCCCCTCGGGGAGCGGCAGGCCCCGCCGGCGCAGGTTCCGGGCGATGGCGGCGGCGGGCGGCAGCGTGAGGCCCAGCGCCTCCAGGGTGTCGACCTGGCCAAAGACCTCCCGCGGCGTGCCCTGCAGGGCGATGGCGCCCGCCTCCAGGACCACGACCCGGTCGGCTTGCAGCGCCTCGGCCATATTGTGGGTGATGGCGATGATCGTCAGCCCCTCGGCGCGCAGGGTCTGCACCAGGTCCAGGATCCCCCGGCGCGCCACGGGGTCCAACATCACGGTGGATTCGTCGAGAACCAGGCAGTCGGGCCGCATCGCCAGGATCGAGGCGATGGCCAGCCGCGATTTTTGCCCGGCGGAAAGCGTGCGGGGATCCCGGTAGCGTTCGGCGGTCAGGCCCACCTGGGCGAGAGCCTCTTCGACCCGAACCCGGAGCGCATCCGTGGGGACGCCGAGGTTCTCGGGGCCAAACGCCACCTCCTCCTCGGCGACGGTGGAGATGAACTGGTTGTCGGGGTTCTGGAACACCATCCCCACGGCGGCCCGGATGCGGACGAGGCTGCTCTCCTCGCGGGTGTTCATCCCCTGCACCCAGACGTCGCCGGCGGTGGGCCGCAGGAGGCCGTTCAGGCAGCGGGCCAGGGTGGACTTGCCCGAGCCGTTGTGTCCCAGGAGCACCAGGTACTCGCCGCGGCGAACGACCAGGTCGACGCCGCGGAGCGCCTCGATGGGCGTATGGCCCTCGGCGTCATAGGTGTAGTGGAGACCCTCCACCCGGATCAGTTCGCCCTCTACCATGGGCCCTCTCCACAAAAAAACCTCGCGCCGAGAGACGCGAGGGCACATGGCAGGCAACCCGGCTGGCGGGCGCCGCTCCTGTTCTCCTGCCGTCTCGGTCGCGTAGCGATCCAAGCGACGATTTGTCTGCACGGACGTTGCTCGGCGCCGCCGTCGGCGGTCGCCTACCCGCATTATAGCACACCGCCGCCGCCGCGCAAGCGCCACGAGGCCCCTCTACCTGCCGGCGCGTTGTGAGCAGGCCGGCCGAAGGGTATACTCGGATGGCAACAGCGATCGGGAGGGGCCCGTGGCCACACGCAGACACCGCTTTCACGGCGACCCGGAGCGCTTTGAGGTGCTCGCCGAATACATCCACACCCGCTACGGCGCGGGCGTCCGCCACATCGCCGACGTCGCCGGCGGCCAGGGGATGCTCTGTCGTCTCCTGCGCAAGCGCTACAACTATGACTGCGAGGTGGTGGATCCCCGCGGCTGGACCCTGCGGGGCGTGCCTGGGCGCCCGGAGGAGTTCGACGCGACGCTGGCGGCGTTCTACGACCTCGTCGTG
>JAAZBQ010000950.1 GCA_012513725.1 Chloroflexota bacterium | reverse complement strand
GGAACCCCGCCAGGCGCGCCAGGGCCTTCTGGACCTGCTCCTTGGTCACTACGTCGGAGTCGAAGGCCAGCCGCACGTCCCGACCCTTCAGGTGCACGTACTCCCAGTCCGCGAGCACCGTGGTACCGCCCAAGGCGTTCTTGCCCCGCCAGTTCCAGACCCCCAGGAGGGCGATGGCGCACTGGTCGCGGGAGGCCAGGGCATCCGCCTTCTTCTGCCCCTCGGTGATCCACAGGGGCACCGCAGGATCCCCGAGGCCCTCCCGGCAGCGGGGCGGGCAGTCCAGGCGCATGGCCGCACCGGCGGGCGTCTCGTACTTGATGGGCTTGCCGTCCCGGTTCCGCCGGGGCTCATCGGGGCGCAGGATGCAGTAGGCCACGGCGCCGTCCACAGTCCACAGGGGCAACAGCAGGCCGGGCCGCGTCTTGGGTCCGCGGAACCCCAGGGCCTTCCGGTAGCGGCTGGAGGGGGCGGAGCGGTAGCCCCGCTCCAGCATCACCTCATCGGCAATGCCGGAGGCCCGCAGTTGGGCCAGGTGCTCGTCCTGGAGCCGGGCGTGCAGTTCCTCGTCGTGCTCGGTGGTCATGGGTGGTATCCTCTTGTGCTCGGCGTATCGTGTCCCTACAGGAGGTGGTCGACGGGGCCGCTCTGCCGATGGGCGTTCTGGACATCTTCCGTGGTCTGGTGCAGGTACCGCCGCAGCACGGTGAGGTCCGCGTGGCCCATCAGGCGCTGCAGGGAAAAGACGTCCATGCCGTTACGCAGGCAGGCGAGGGCGAACCCCCGCCGGAAGGCGTGCAGGGTGGGCGCCGGCACCCCCGCCCGGGCGGCGCGCCGCCGGACGATGTCCCGCAACCCCTCGTAGCGCAGGCGCGTCCCCTCCCGCGTGGCGAAGAGCGGCTCCGCGCCCTGCAGACCTTCCCGCATCCGCAGGTAGGCCTTCAGGGCTCGCCGGGCGGTGCGCCCCAGGCAAACGGTGCGCACCCGACCGCCCTTGCCATGGCGAACCAGCACGGTCCCGCCGGCCAGGTCCACGTCCCCGGCGTTCAGGGCCAGGAGCTCCGACGCCCGGCACCCGGTGTCCAGGAGGCAGAGGAGCACCGCGCGGTCCCGGCGCTCCATCAGGCCCCGGCCCCGGGAGGCATCCAGCATGCGCCGGACATCCTCGACGGGCACCGGCGCGAGGGGCTCCTCGGGGACCTTCGGGGGGTGCACCTTGGTGATGGGGTTCCGCCAGCCCTCCGGCTCCTCCTCCTGCTCGTACCAGCGGAGGAAGGCCTTGGCGGCCCGGTAGTGTCCGTGCACGCCGCCGGGGGAGTGGGACTCCCCGAGACCCTGCAGGAAGGCGCGCAGGTGCTGGGGGGTGATCCCCTGGACGGACTGCACCCCCACCCCCTGCAGGAACGCCCGCAGGGGGGCGAGCTTCTGGGTGTAGAAGCGCAGGGAGCCGGGGGCCAGGCCCCGCGCCCGACGATCGGCGAGGAAGGTCTCCATCTCGACGCCGAGTTCCTGTTGGTGCACTACTGAGAATATGGCATGTGCGTGACTCATGGTGGCCACAAGAACCTCCGGATGCTGACGGCCACAACGTGATCGGCGGACTGATGCCGTTGTGTACGGTGCCCCTCGGGAGGAGCGGGGCCTTCGCCCTAGGGCCCCTACAACGAGAAACCGACTGTATGCTATCCAGCATACAGTCGGTCTTCCGAAAGTTCGGACAGGAACCCGGAAAGTTCGCCCGAAAGTAGGGCGAGTTTGAGGGTCTTGTCAGTCGCGCAACAGCCCCGCGTCCCCGGCAGCCCGTATCTGTGCCACGGTCTTCTCGTTGTTGGCCCGTAACTTGGGGTGCATGAGCTTCATGATCTTGGCGATGGCTGTGTTGTTATCGTACTGCTCCACAAGCCCCCGAATCTCCTCGAAGGCGTCCTTCCATCTCTGACGGTGCACTGGATCCGTGGGCACGTAGGGAGTTTCGGAGGGTTCCCCTGCGCCCCTAGGTGCCTGTTTGCGCACTGGTGACAGTGGCTCTGTTCCCTCGTCGCCAAACTGGCTACCTAGCGTCTCCGGGAGCGGGGGTAGCAGGCTGCCCCCGAAGTAGTCCATGCTGCGCCTGAATGCTCGGGACAGGTCCTGTTGGTGCTTGGAGGAACTGGACAAGCACCGTGCCGTGACGATGATGCCTGCTTGG
>JAAZBQ010000173.1 GCA_012513725.1 Chloroflexota bacterium | reverse complement strand
GCAGGTACTCGTAGTGGATGTCCAGGATCTCGTGGAACATCGCCGTGTGCTTGGTGGTGTCCGGCTCGATCTTGATCCGATCCCAGATCTCCCACATCCCCTTGGCCATCCCGCCCTCCGGCGGCTCTTCCGCGTTGGGGTTCGAGGGATCGTTGTACCAGATCGTCCACCCGTAGCCCCAGGACTTGTCGCCAGCACGACCGATGAAAAAGGCGGGATCCACGAGGGGTAGTGCCGCACGGCTCGCCAGCGTGAAGCGGCAGTCGATCTCGTTCGCCTGGCAGTGCTCCTCCACCAGCGAGCGCTCGAGGATCTTGGGGAGCATCTTGATGCCCACATCTGCCAGGTAACGGGCGATCATGTCCATCTCGTCAATGAACGGTGCCGTGTTGTCCTCCAGGATGAACGTCACGGGGCCGGAACCGTCGAGGAACATGCGATAGCCTTCGGCGTCCCGCTCGGTGTACCCCTCGGCGTCCAGCATGGCGTTGGCCGTCTCGGGGTCGTACTCGATGTAGGCGTCCGCCAGCTTGGGGTAGGCCTGCGGCGAGGCGTTCGAGGGGCTGTACTGCCGCGGCGTGGTCAGCCCGTCGTAGATCAACTCCACGATCTCTTCCCGATTGATGGCCAGCGACATCGCCTTGCGGCAGTTGGCGTTCTGGAAGAACTCTCGCAGCGACGGGTTCTTGACCGTCTGGTTGATGCACATGATCTGGGTGGCGTCGTTGTTCGCCGTGTGGACGTTATAGCCGCCGGCCTCCTGTTCCTCCATAAAGAGGGTATAGTTGCTGAGTTCGACATGGCGACCCTGGTAGTCGATCTCGCCGTTCACCACCCACATGTTGAACACGTCAACGCTCTCGAACAGACGGTGGGTCAGGCGGTCGCAGTAGGGCAACTGGTTACCGTCGGCATCCACCTGCCAGTAGTACGGGTTGCGCTCGAACGTCAGCAGTTCGGCGCCTTGGGCGTTCGCGGCGTACCACGGCGTGACCTGGGGCACCTCGGGGTTCGAGCGCCACGATACCTTGTCGTTGTAGAGGTCCACCCAGGTGGCGAGGCCCTTGTCGGCAATCTCGGCCTCGATCGCCTCCACGTCCTCGGTGGTGTCCATGTGCCACTGCCGGGCGTAGTGGGCCGGTTCCCACGTGCCCGACATCGCCATGGTGTACTCGAAGAGCGGGTTGGGATCAGCGAACTTGTAGACCACCGTATAGTCGTCGGGCGTGGTCTGCACCATAGGCGTCCGGTCGACGCCGGTCCACCAGTTGGCGCCCAAGGAGGGGGTGATCTCCTCGTTCTGCATCCGCATCTCCCACCACCACTGAAAATCGGCGGAGGTGAACGGCTCGCCATCGGACCACTTCATCCCCTCGCGGAGGTGGAAGGTGAACTCGGTGGCGTCGGCGCTGACCTCCCACGACTCGGCCATATCGGGCCGCAAGGCCAGCTCGTGGGTGTAAAAGATCAAAAAGTTGGAGAGCATCTTGGCCGGCCCGTTCATGTCCGACACGCCCTTGTACCCCCGGCGGATGGTGCCGCCGTAGGCGCCGGTGCGCTCGAGCACCGGGCAGATGCACGGGTTGAGCGGCAGGCGCTCCTCGACGGGCGGGAGATCGCCGGCAGCGACCAGCTCGGCCAGTTGCGGGGCCTCGTTGTACCGAGAGGCCTCCGGCGCCGTCGGCTCGGCGGCCGGGGCAGACGTGGGGGCGGGCTCCCCACCGGCGGGCTCGGTGGTGGGGGCGACCGGCTGGACGCAGGCGGCCACGATGGTGCCGGCACCGGCCAGGGCGGAGACCCGCAAGAACTCGCGACGTGACAGCGTGCTCATGGTTCCTCCTCATGTGCAGTAGGCACGACCACATGCAATCAGAGGACGACACTATCAATGCACGGTGATCAAAGCCGCAGGGCACTTGGCAATGCTCCTCCCGGTGGGAGCACCACTCACGCGCACCCCCTGGGCGCTGCCCGCCCCGGGAGAGCAACACGCCAGCGCTGCCTGAGGACTCCTTGCGCGAGATTATCGGTACCCACAGCACGGGTGTCAAGCGGTATGAGAACCAAGCGAGATGGCAAAGACCACACACTCCGCCCCGATGCTATCGTTCCATGGGCAGCATGTAGAGTTGGCTATGGCCGGTCTGTGCCGAGTTGTACAGGATCTGGGAGCCATCGGCATTCCACACGGGGTGGGGGTGGGTGCCCTGGTGGCTCTGGTCAAAGCGTATACCAAAGGTCGCCACCCGCTCGCTGCGCCCCTCGTTGACGTGGACGATGATCACCGCGTCGTCGTCCCAGGTGACCACTTGCGAGCCGTCGGGGCTCATCAGGGGGTGGCCGCCCAGGGGCTCATCGATCACCACACGCTTGTTGGTGCCGTCGAAATCGACGAGGAACAGCCGCGGCTGCTGCCGCGTGTCGGGGTCCAGCCAGTCGCAGTACAGTACGGCGGAACCGTCGGGGATCCACGAGTGGTGGTGGCCGAAATGCGTCAGCCAGCGCAGCCCGGAGCCGCCGCGGTTGGCCACGTACAGGCTCCGCTCGATGCCGGGCACGTGGAACTGGTTGGGCTTTTCAAAGAGGCGCACCCAGATGGTCAGGAGCATGTGCTGGCCGTCCGGCGTCCACTTGGTGTTACCGACGGTGACCTCGTCCACGGTAAAGAGGTCGTTGTTCGGCGTCAGGTCGTAGACGCTCTGGGTAGAGATGATCTGCTGGGCGCCGGTGCCATCGGCGCGCATGGTGTACACGCCGCGCTCCTCCAGGGGCACCTCGTGGTTCTCCGTCCAGACGATGGTGTTGCCATCGGGGCTGATCTGGCGCATCTTGCCCTCGATGTACTCCACCTCCCCGGTGCCCACGTCCACCCGGGCGATGCGGCCGGAGGCGTGGGTGAAAAAGATCGACTTGCCGTCGGGGTGCCAGGCGGCATAGGCGCCGTTGTGGGTCTGGTAGTGGGCGTCCCCGGTGAGCCAGGAAATCGCGAACGTCTCGGCGTCCATCAGGTACAGGGCGCCCCGGTCGGTGGACAACAGGTCGCGCACAGGGACGGTGATGTCATCCACCATGGCGGACGAGAAGACGATCTGCTTGCCGTCTGGGCTCCACGGGTTGATGTCATAGTAGGTGTGGCGGTCGGCCATGACGTCGCTCTGGGTCAGGCGCCAGATCTCCTTCCGCGACACGGGATCGGTAAATGTGGTCTTTTCCACGCCGCCACGCTCGGGCATCTCCATCGGTACTCTCCTCGCGCTAACGTCAGACTAGAAGGGAAAGAGTGCCTGCAACTCCTCGGCGGAGGGTTGCCGGCCATACTCGCTGATCTGAAAGGCCTCCGCGCAGACCACGCGGGCGCCGCGCTCCGCCCCATACCGGGCGATCAGCAGATCGCGCCACTCTTCGGCCGGCCGGGAAAAGCGCGGCAGGAGGTGCGCGCGCAGCCACGTGCGCCGCTCGTTGGCGTCGGCCGGCACCTCGTCCAGTTCGCCGCGGTTGTAGGGCAGCCACTCGAACACCTGCGACTCGTGGCAGGCCATGGCGTCGACCTTGGCCTCCAGCGCCCCGTCGATATCTACCGCCACGTCGGCCCGGAAGGGGCAGGGCGTCCGGAAGCGATCCCAGAGGTGGGCGATCACCGGCATCCGGGAGAGGTGGGGCGTATCCGACACGGCGTTGGGCACCGTGAGGAGGTAGGAGGCATCCTGGACGACCTGCCCGGCGGCGCGGTGGTCGGGGTGGTAATCCCAGGGGCGCGGGGCGAGGACCAGGTCGGGCCCAAAAGCCCGGATCAGGCGGATGACCTCCCGCCGCAGCGCGAGATCGGGCACCAGCTCGCCGTCGTGGTGATCGAGCACGAGGTAACCGACTCCCAGGGCGCGGCCGGCTGCCTGGGCCTCCAGGCGCCGCCGCCAGGCCAGGGGCGCCCCGCCGATCTGCATGTGACCGGCGTCGCCGTTGGTCAGCGAGACCATGCGCACCTCGTGACCGGCCTGGGCATAGAGAGCCACGGTGCCGCCGGCGCTCACGTCGGGATCGTCGGGGTGCGCACCAATGACCATGATCCGGAGGTTCTGTGTCTCCATGCTGCCTTTCCTCACCCTGCTGCGCCGCCTATCACGCTACGAGAGGTACTTGCCCAGGAAGAGATCGACCTGCTGACGCTTTTCGGGCAGGATGGCGTCGGGGCGGGTCATCAGGGCGTTGGCCAACGCCTCGGAGCAGGCGCAAGAGCGCTCGGCCGCGACGATGCGGGGCAACGCGTCGCGCAGGATCTCCTGGGCCATCGCGACGTTGGCCTGCACGTTGGCCACCACCAGGTCAGCCGTCACGCTCTCTTCGGCCTCGTGCCAGCAGTCATAGTCGGTGACCATGGCCAGCGTGCAATAGCACATCTCCGCCTCGCGGGCCAGCTTGGCCTCGGGGAGCGCGGTCATGCCGATAAGGTGGGCGCCGATCTGGCGGTAAAAGTGAGACTCGGCCTTGGTGGAGAACTGCGGTCCCTCCATCACCACCAGCGTGCCCCCGACGTGGAGGTTGGCCCCCGCCCGGCGGGCGCTCTCGGCGACGATGGCCGAGGTCTCCGGGCAGAACGGCTCGGCAAAGGCGATGTGCACCACCACGCCGTCGCCGAAAAAGGAGGCCGGGCGCACCCCCTTGGTGCGGTCCAGCAACTGGTCGGGGATCACGACATCACGCGGGGCGTACTCCTCGCGGAGGCTCCCCACCGCGCTGACCGAGATGAGGTGCGTGGCACCCAGCGCGCGAAGCGCGTAGACGTTGGCCTGTGAGGGCAACTCGCTGGGGCTCAGGCGGTGCCCACGGCCGTGACGCGGCAAAAAGGCGACGCGCACGCCGTCGAGGGTGCCGATCACCAGGTCGTCGGAGGGCAAGCCAAAGGGCGTCTCGATGGAGACCTCCGTGACGTCGGACAGGCCTTCCATCTCGTACAGGCCGCTTCCCCCTATGACGCCAACCTGCACCTCATCCTCCACCGGCGTCGTGGCACTCCGAGTGGACATCGGTCTCCTCCTTCCCCTGGGCGAGACGGTTCACACACCGCGCCACTATAGGTCGGCGCCAGGTGACCAGTCAAGCCGGGGGACACCGCAAGCCCCCGCGCCGCCGCAACCCGTTCCCGGATCGCGGCGCCAGGATGTGGTACCGCGCCCTCTCCCGAACCGCCCTGCCCAGCCCGTACCCCCCACCCGTCATCCTGAGCGACGCGAAGGGCCTCCGTGGCAAATCAACAAGTCCGTGGTCTGCAAAGGTTCCTCAGTCTGCACACCCTCTCATAGACTCACCGTAGGCATAGGGACCACAAGGCAGTGCGGCAGTCGGAATAGGAGGCAGCGCGTGTGGGGCGGCCGAGCGTTCAACCTCAGCCTCACCACGACAGAAATCCTGGTAATCCTGTCAAGAATCCCGCATTCGTTTGCAGTTTCATTGTGCTCGTGGTATAATCCTTCGTGCTTGGGGATGACAGGCTTCGACAGGGAGGGCTGGTCAGCGACTGCAGGCCGAGGTGCCTCACCCTCGATAATCAGGGGCAAAACAATAAGTGCCAATAACACTTATGCTCCGGCTTACGCAATGGCCGCCTAGGCGACCTAACGTAGCCAACTGATCGGCAAAGCCGGTCACGTCCGCCTCCTTGCTTTGCCCGAGAGCGGGAGAGCGGGCGTCGAACAAGTCGGGATGCGGTCGGCGCGACGTCGATACCGTCGACCAAAGATCCATCGACTGGCCGAGCAGGAACTCTGCTAGACGAGGTCCGCCCGGTAAGAACCAAAGGTCTGGCTAAGCCTGTAGTATGTCTCTGGTCGAACTCTTTGGACGCGGGTTCGATTCCCGCCATCTCCACCTGAGCACCCGGGGCCGCGCATGACGTGCGGCCCCGTTTTCTTTTTACGCGATTTTAACGTTCCTCATGCCTGCGTCTGATCCTGATGTCGTTGCGCGCAGCGCCTGAACCTGCTAGAATGGCAACAGAGCGCTAACCCTTCACGAAAGGACGCTTCCCGCAACCCAACGCCCGTCGAACGCTGCGGCGCCCCCCGGACGTTCCGGGATGAGCCTGGCAAGCTTCCTCCAGCGGTACGCAGACCCCGCAAACCACACATTACCACCAAGACGGAGTAGCGACGTGAAGATCAAGACGGCGTTTTTCATACTACTGGCATCGATCCTCGTTCTCGGTTCGTCGGGCTGCGGCCTGGTCAAGAACGCCCTGGGGATCGGTGACGAAGGCGCCCTGGGCGAGCTCGTCGGCGAGGTGATCGAGGGAATCGGCGAGTCCGACCCCGAGTCAGAGCCCGAGCCCGCCGCCCCGGCGACGCCGGAGCCCCAGAGCCCTGCCGATGCGCCCGAACCCGACCCGGAGCCAGAGGAACCCGGCGAGTCGGAAGACCAGTCTGTCGATATGGCCGGCCTCACGGCGCTGGAGCAGTTGGACTCCTACCGCTCCCAGTACGTCCAGAGCAACACGATGGACGGCGAGGTTGTCGAGAGCTGGAGCATCACGCACGAGTACACCCGCGACCCCATGGGCCGCCACACCGTGAGCGAGAGCACCGAGGGAGGCGAGTTCGAGTTCATTCAGCTCGCCGACGTCGTCTATATGCTCTCGGACGGCGAGTGGATGTCCTACACGTCGGACGACATGGACCAGTCGGCCTTTTTCGCCGAGCCCACGGGCATGGGGCCGGAGGACCTGTACAACTGCAGGTCGCAGGGTACCGAGACGGTGAACGGCTACCCCTCTACGCACTATGTCTGCAACGCCGACGAGGACCTTGCCGGGTGGATCGCCGTCTCGGGCGGTGCGATCGAGGATTATCGGGCCGAGACCTGGGTCTCCGAAGAGCACAACATCGTCATCCGCAGCCTGATCGCCTACCGTTTGAAGGAGGACGACGAGGTCACGGACTTCCGCTTTGAGACGAACGTCGACCGGATCAACGAGCCGTTGGCCATCGAGGCCCCGGAGGGCGTCGATCCTCCTGGCGTCTCGGCAGACATTCCGGTGATGGACGGCGCGACGGATCAGATGAGCATCGCGGGTATGACCACCTACGCGGTGAGCGGGCAGACCGTCGAGGACGCCGTCGCGTGGTACAAGAGCGAGATGGCGGCCAGGGGCTGGACCCTCGACGAGGAGCAGTCCATGGACGAGGCGATGATGTTCGCCAAGGACGGGCAGACGTATGTGGTGATGGTCGCCGCCGACGACGACGGCGTGATGGTCACCATCCTGCCGAACGATCAGTAACCTCCTCGCGGAAGACGCGGGATGTTCTATCTCCAGCCGGCGCCCCCTTGGGCGCCGGCTTGTTCATGCCTCAGCGGCGGCCCTGTGCGGTTTGCAGAAGCGCGCCGTCTTGTGCTATAATCTGGGCGATTGGAGTATGTTCATGCCACGCAAGGGGAGGTTCGTTCGTGGGTAGCGTCGTCAAGAAACGTCGCAAGAAGATCGCTCGCCACAAGTATCGGAAGATGCGTCGCAAGATGAGGTTCCAGCGGAAG
>JAAZBQ010000949.1 GCA_012513725.1 Chloroflexota bacterium | reverse complement strand
TCAGGTCATCGACGGCGTGCACGTCGCCGAAATGCCGCGTGAGACCCTCTGTGCAGATCGATGGTTGCATGCCGACTCCTTGCCTTGATACTGCTTGGCGAGGGGGTAGCGCTCGATGGAGGGCTATCTACTCCGCCGGCCGCGCAGGTGGGCGACCAGATGGTAAAGGCCGGAGGCCAGGACGCTGAGCCCCAGCAGCCCAAAGTAAACCGCGGCGGCCAGGGCGCCCTCCGCCGCCATGCTGCTCAGCGCCCCCCACAGCCCCGAAAGCGCCGCCAGCACGTAAAAGCGCGCGAGCAACAACCGGTTGCCCAGGTACAGGTACGTGACCCCGATGCCCAGGGCGATCAACAGGGGAACCCAGTCGCCAGCGGAGCGCCCCCCTGCCTGGGCCAGGCTCGCCGTTCCCCACACCACAAACATGGCCAGCGCGGCCCCGGAGATGGTCATCGCCCAGCGACGCTGCCACTCGCCGACCGGCTGCCGCGGGTGCGGGCGGTGGGGCAGCGTAAAGCGCTTTTTCAGCGTGAAGACGAGATTGCGCATCCACACGGCGTAGACCAGGATCACGAGGGGCAGCGTCAGCGAGACCAGCCCGGCCAGCAGACCGGTGACGGTGAGCGTGGCGCGCAGGAGGAGGAACCCGCCGATGGCCAGGAACAGCACCCCCAGGGCGGCCTCGGGCAGCCCATCCTCGAACCAATGCCGGTGCGCCTCGCGCAGCAGCCGATCCACGTCCTGCTGGCTCATCTCGCGATCGCTCCCCTCTACGCTCTCTCGGGCCGGTTTGGCCTGCTGCCGCTATTCTAGAATGGGCGCGGAGGAAGGTCAAAAGGACCCGCGGACCCGCGCCGGGCATCCGCCTTGTGCCGCCTCGGGCGGCGGGCTACAATGCCGAGCGAGATCGCGCGCTGCCAGCGAAGAGGAGAGCGATATGAACCTGCTGTCTACCATCGAGGGCTCCATGCTCGAGGGGTTCTTTCCCAAGGGTTGGGATCTGGCGCGGATCGACGCCTGCTGCGATCATGCCCCGGAGGAGGCGACCGACCCGCAACCCTTCTGGAACCCCGAATTTGCGCCGGTCCCCTGCGATGCCGTGGCGGATCTGGATGTCCTGATGGGCCACGAGATCGCCCTGGAGATCGCCAACGCCCGGCGCGATGGCCGGCAACTGGCCATGATCCTGCCCGTTGGGCCGATGGGCCTGTACCGCTGGGTCGTCTACTTTCTGCGCTCCTGGGGCGTATCGGCGGATCACGTCCACGGATTGAACATGGACGAATGGGCCGACGCAGAGGGCAACACCCTCCCCGGCGACACGCCGGGCTCGTTCCAGCGCGCCATGGAGGACGCCTTTTACGGGCCCCTGGGCGACCTGACGGTGCCCCCGGCCCAGCGCCACTTTGCCACCCGCGAGGCCCTGCCCGGCTATGCCGATGAGATCGCCCGGCTGCGGGCCCAGGGCGCGCGCCTGATCGTGGTGTACGGCATCGGGCGGGTGTTCCACATCGCCTTCTGGGAGCCGCACTTTGCCGGCGAGTTTGCCTCCGCCGACGAGTGGCGCGCCCAGACCCACCGCCTCGGCGCGCGGCTGCACCCGCTTACCATCGAGCAGAACGCCATCACCTCCTTCCGCAGCCGCACGACCCGGGTGCCCGCCTATGCGAACACCATCGGCCCCGGCCTCTTCTTGCAGGCGGATCGGGCCATCGGCGGGGCCGACGGAGCGCTGGGCCGCGGGATGATGTGGCAGGGGATGTCCTTGTGGGTGACGCTGCGCTACGCGCCCGATATCTGGGTGCCCTCCAGCCACATGCCCACGCTCCCCGGCCGGCTCTTTTACCTGCGCGAGCTCGCCGGCCCGCTGGAGCCCGACGTCCACTAGGTAGTGTTCGGCGTCGCGGGTCCTGGATGCAAAAGCGGAATCCACCACGGATATAGACGGATGGTGCGGATGACACGGAGGAAGAGGGGAGTCGGGAACAAGGGACCCGCCCAGCATCCTGAGGCGGGACCGAGTGTAGCGATTCCGATCTAGCCCGTGCCCGCCTTGGCGGTGGTCAGCTATTCCGGGCTCGCGTGCAGTTCGTCGCATCCGTGGCGTCTATCTCATGCTCTGTTCGTCCGTCATTCGTGTGATTCGTGACGGGGAGGCCGATACCCACACAACACCCAGCCGCCGCGCCCCGAGAGGAG
>JAAZBQ010000948.1 GCA_012513725.1 Chloroflexota bacterium | reverse complement strand
GGGTGTGGCAAATCGACCACGGGCAAGGCGGTGCTGGGCCTGGTGCGGCCCACGACCGGCCACGTACTGCTCGATGGGCTGGACCTCAGCCGGCTGGATGAGAGGGCGCTGCGCAAGCAGCGCCGGCGCTTCCAAATCGTCTTTCAGGATCCCTTTTCGTCGTTGAACCCCCGGATGACCGTCGGCCGCCTGATCGGCGAGGCGCTGGTGATCCACGGGATCGGCGAGCCCCGCGAGCGGCCCCGGCGGGTGGCCGAGCTCATGGAGCTGGTGGGCCTCTCGCCGAGCCACATGACCCGCTACCCGCACGAGTTCTCCGGCGGCCAGAAGCAGCGCATCGCCATCGCCCGGGCACTGGCCTCCGATCCGGACCTGGTGATCCTCGATGAGCCCGTCTCGGCGCTCGACGTCTCCATCCAGGCCCAGATCCTGCGCCTGCTGCGCGATCTGCAGGAGCGCCTGCACCTGACGTACCTCCTGATCGCCCACGACCTGGCCGTCGTCGGGCAGATGTCCCAGCACATCGCGGTGATGTACTTGGGCAAGATCGTCGAGCGCGGCACCCGCAACGACGTGTACCTGCACGCCACCCACCCCTACACGCGGGCGCTCTTTTCCGCGGTGCCCTTTCCCGATCCCTCCATCGAGGCGAACCGCCGCCGGATCCTCCTGAGCGGCGACCTGCCCAGCCCCATCCATCCACCGCCGGGATGCCGGTTCCACACCCGCTGCCCGATCGCCATCGAGCGCTGCCGTGAGGAGGAGCCGCTTCTTCGCCAGGTTTCCCCGGGCCACATCACGGCCTGCCACCGCGCCGAGTACGTGATGGGTCTGCCGACGGGGCTCCTGCGGCCGGCGTAGGGACATCGTCGCAGCATCCTGCACGCCCTGTCCATCCGCGCCCCCCCAACGCCAGCGCGCCGCAGCAGTTACCGTTCGCTATCCTTTTCTTCCATACGGCTTTGCGCACCGCGACCGGTTCGGTTCGTTTCGCATTTCTTCGGCGCGCCGCGCTTGCGCCCGGCCTGCACCTGGCATATAATAAGTAAATCGTTGCCCCCACGTACCCTAACGGACGTGGGGGCGTTTGTTTTCCGCACGCATGGGCTAAGGAGAGACGTGGAATGTACTCGAATCTCGAGGAAGTGACAGCCGCCCTGGCCCAACAGCAGTATATTGCCAGCCGCGAGATCAGCACCATCCTGCTCCTGGCCGAGCACCTGGGCAAGCCGGTGCTGGCCGAGGGCCCCGCCGGGGTCGGCAAGACGGAGCTCAGCAAGGCGTGGGCCGGCGCCACCGGCCGCGACCTGGTGCGCCTGCAGTGCTACGAGGGGTTGGACGAGAGCAAGGCCCTCTACGAGTGGGAGTACGCCAAGCAGATGCTGTACACGCAGCTCCTGCGCGACAAGCTGGCCGACGTGCTGGCCGGCGCCGAGAGCCTCTCGGCAGCGGCCGATCGGCTGTCCAGCGAGGAGGACGTGTTCTTTTCCGAACGCTTTCTCCTCCAGCGACCCCTGTTGCGGGCGATCACCAACGAGAACCCCACGGTGCTCCTTATCGACGAGATCGACCGGGCCGACGCCGAGTTCGAGGCCTTTCTGCTCGAGGTGCTGAGCGACTACCAGGTGAGTATCCCCGAGATCGGCACGATCGCCGCCAAACAGCACCCCACCGTCTTTCTCACCAGCAACAACACCCGCGAGCTCAGCGAAGCGCTCAAGCGACGCTGC
>JAAZBQ010000947.1 GCA_012513725.1 Chloroflexota bacterium | reverse complement strand
GCTGTGCGTCCACGGCCTCCCCGGCACCGGCAAGACCACGGCGCTACAGGCCTACTTGGCCCGCCGCCTGGCGGCCGGCGAACGCCCCGACCGGTTCCTGGTGCTCCTCCCCCAGCGAGCTCACGTGCAGCGCTACGAGCAGGCCCTGGTCGAGATGCTCACCGCCTGCGACGCCCCGGTGCGCGGCGGCGTGGACCTGGTCACCTACCCCGGATTCTGTCAGCGCCAGATCGCCCTGTTCTGGCCGCTCCTGGCCGAGGAGGCGGGGTTCGCCAGCCCCGATGCGGAGCCCGTGTTCCTCACCATCGAGACGACCCAGTACTATATGTGGCGCATCGTCGAGCCGTTGATCGCCGAGCAGGGCTACTTTTCCGACCTGCGGGTGCGCCGGGGCCGGCTCCTCTCCCAACTGATCGACAACCTGAACAAGTCGGCGCTGGTGGGCTTTTCTCATCAGGAGATCGAGCCCCGCCTGCGAGCCGCCTGGACGGGCCCCGCCGACCGGCTGGCAAGCTACCGCCAGGCGCAAGAGTGCGCCGTCCTGTTCCGCGAGTACTGCCTGGCGCACAACCTCCTCGACTTTTCGCTGGTGTGCGAGTTATTCGCCCAGCGCCTGATGCCGCACCCACAGTTCGCCGCGTCGTTCGCCGAGCGCTACCACACGCTGGTGGTCGACAACCTCGAGGAGAACGTGCCGGTCGCCCACGATCTGGTGGGCTGGGCCATGGAGCGCTGCGCCGCAACCCTCCTGGCCGTCGACGAGGGGGCTGGCTACCGCGTCTTCCTGGGCGCCGACTATGATGGCGCGAGGGCGCTGGCCCGCGCGTGCCAGCGGACGCAGCGCTTCACGCAGGCGTTCGGATCCGATGGGGCGCCGTTGGCCTTTGCCTCGCGGGTCTGCACGGCCTTTGACGCGCCCGCGGCCATCCCCCCAGAGGGCGGAGACGGCCAGGACGCCGTGATCCGCTACGGCGGCGGGCAGCTGTGGATCGGCATGATCCGCTGGATCGTGGAGCGGGTGCGCGAACTCGTCGAGGGCGGCGTGCCCCCCAGCGAGATCGCCATCGTGGCCCCCTACGTCTCCGAGGTGATGCGCTTCACCCTCGAGGACGCCCTGGCCCACGCGCCGCGCCCCCTGCGGCTGCACGCCCTGCGGCCGGCACTGCCCCTGCGCGAGGAACCCGCCGTGGCCGCCATGTTGACCCTGGCCCGCCTGGCGCACCCCACGTGGCGCATCGTCCTCCAGGGGCAAGAACACCTGCTCGCCCGCGAGGACGTCGCGCTGGCCCTCGAGCACAGCCTCGCCGGGCTCGATCCCATTCGCGCCGAGCACCTGGCCCGCGAGGCGTTCGATGTCCGCGCTTTGCGCACGGGCACCGGCGGCCTCGTGGCGCTCACGCACCTACCGGATGGGCACCCCCGGGCTGGCCAGATCGGCCGCATGTGGGAACGGGTGGGCTATCGCTATCAGGAGGCCTATGAGGGGCTGTGCGACTGGCTGGCGCGGTACCTCCAGGGTCCGCCGGAGCCGCTGGACGTGTTCTTCTCGCGCCTCTTTGGCGACCTCCTCACGCGGCCCGGCTACGCCCTGCACGCCAACCCCCTCGGGGCCCGCGCCTATGGGCGGCTGGTGGAATCCGCGTTCAAGTTCGGGCAGGCCGTGGGAGATGACATCGGCGAGAGCGAGGAAGGACTCCTCGCCCTGGGCCAGGACTTTGCCTCGCTGCTCCTGGGCGGAATCGCCTCTGCCGAGTACCTCAGCGACGCGCCCGCGCCGGAGGACGACGCGGTGGTCCTTGCGCCGGCCTACGCCTACCTGACCCGCGACCTCCGCTCCGCATACCAGATCTGGGCGGACCTGGCGTCGCCCGGCTGGTGGACTCGGCCCAACCAGCCACTTACCCACCCCTACGTCCTTTCGCGCGCCTGGCCTGCCGGGCACCTGTGGGAGGAGACGGACGAGGACCGTGCCCGGCGCCGGGCGCTCGGTGGGGTACTCACCGGGCTGGCGGCTCGCTGCGAGCGGGGGTTGCTCCTCGCGTCGTGCCAACTGGGGATCGGTGGCGAAGAGCAGACCGGCGAGCTCGAGCGGGCCATCCTCGCGGCGCAGACGAGGTGAGAGATCGATGAGCCAGACGCAGGGAGGCACGCTGTACGGCTACCGGCTCCGCCGGGAGCAACGCGAGGCGCTCGCCTATCGGGGCGGCCGGCTGGCGGTGTCGGCCGTGCCGGGGAGCGGCAAGACGCTGACCCTCTCGCTCCTCGCGGCCCGGCTGATCCTCGAGGGGCGCATCGGCCCGCGGGGCGAGGTGCTGCTGGTTACGGTGCAGAACTCGGCGGTGGTCAACATCTCCCAGCGCATCCGCCAGATCCTGGCCGCCGAGCGGGCGCCGGCGGTGGGGTTCCGGGTCTGCACCCTGCACAAGCTCGCGGCCGACATCCTGCGGCGCCGCCAGGACCTCGCGGGCGTCGACGCCGAGTGGACCATCGTGGACGAAGCCGAATCCTCCCGGCTCGTCGGCCGAGCGGTGAACACCTGGCTGGCCGGCAACCGGCTATGGTGGGAGTCGTTCCTGCCCGAGCCGGGGCAGGGCAACCGCGCGTATGCCGAGAAGCACTGGCGCAGCGAGACCGAGCGCGTCGGGCGAGAGGTGACAAAACTCTGCAAGCACCTGCGGCTGACGCCCGCCGCCGCCCGGGATCTCCTGCCGGCGGGGGAGGATGCCGGGTTCCTGCGGATGGGCCTGGACATCTATGATCTGTACGCCGGTTACCTCCAGGTGCGCGGGGGGCTCGATTTCGACGACCTGATCTGGCGAGCGATCAGTGCGTTGGAGGAGGACGAGACCTTTCGGAGCGGGCTGCGGAGCCGCTGGCCGTACCTCCTGGAGGATGAGGCGCAGGATTCCTCGCCGCTGCAGGAGCGCATCCTCGATGCGCTGGCGGGCCGCGAGGGCAACTGGGTGCGTGTCGGTGACCCGAACCAGTCGATCAACAGCACGTTCACCGCGGCGGACCCGCGCTTCTTCCGACGGTTCCTCGAGCAGCCCGGCGTCGCGCGCCTCACGCTGCCGCAGTCGGGGCGTTGCGGCCGCAAGATCATGCGCCTGGCGAACCGCCTGGTCCGCTGGACCCTGACCACCCACCCGGAGCCGGCCATCCGCGAGATGGCCTTTCAGGACCAGGCCATGGTGGCCACCGAGCCGGGCGACCCGCAGGAGAACCCGACAGACGCCGAGTGCTGGGTCGGCGTGGTGAGCAAGCCCGCCGCCGACGAACAGGCCGAGGCCCGGGATCTGGCGGGTCTAGCGGCGCGGTGCGTGGCCAAGTTCCCGGACCGTACCTGCGCCATCCTGTGCGCCACCCGCTGGATGGGCGCCCACGTAGTGGAGGCGCTGGGCGCCCTCGACCCACCGGTGCCCTACGACGACCTGCTCCGCTCGACGCCCCAGACGCGCTCGGTGGCCGGGCTGCTCGCCGCGGTGCTGGGGTACCTCGCGCGCCCCACCCAGGGGACGGCGCTCCGGAACCTGGTCAAGGCTCTGGCTGCCGCCGGACACCTCGGGCAGGGCGCCGGAGAGACCGCCGCACAGCCGGGGTTCGACGCGCTGGTAGCCAGCCTGCGGCCCGAGCGGCTATTTTTCCCCGATGACGTGCTGGACATCCGCGATGCCATGCCGCCGAACGTCCCCGCCGGCGGGGGGCAGGTGGCGCTTCTCGCGCTGGTGAGCGAGCGCGTGTCCCGGTGGCTGCGCGCCGCATCTCTCCCGATCGATCAGCTCCTCCTCACCGTGGCGCAGGACCTCTACGAGGACGAGACGCTCTTGGCCATCTGCCACATGCTGGCCAGCAGCCTGCGGTCGACGGCCGACCTGCATCCCGAGTGGCGGCTGCGGGACTATGCCGAGGAGCTCGACGCCGTGGCCCACAACCGGCGCACGATCGGCGGGCTCTCCCTCACCGACACCGGCTATGTGGACCAGCCCGGCACGGTGGTCGTGACCACCTGGCACAAGGCCAAGGGGCTGGAATGGGACGCAGTGTTCCTGATGGGGGTGGATAGTCTAGAGTTCCCCAGCGCGTGCGGCGATACGTTCCGTGATGGTCCCTACTTTATGGCGGGACGGGCGCCGGCCGTCGAGGCGCGCAAGCGCCTGGAGCAGCTGGCCGGGGCAGAGTTCTGCTGTCCGGAGGGCGACTCGCTCGTAGAGGCCGCCCGGCTGGAGTGCATCGCCGAGCGGTTGCGCCTCTTGTACGTGGGCATCACCCGCGCCAGGCGCTACCTGGTGTTCTCCTACTGCAAGGCCCGCGGCAGCCGGTCCGTGCAGCCCGCCACTCCGCTCGCCGTGCTCCGACAGGAGGTGGCCCGCCGGCCCGCAGACGTGCCCCGCGAGGAGGTCGAACGTGTCCGCTGACGGCGCCGGCCTCATCGCGCCCGGGCATCTCTTTAGCCAGCACAGCCTGGCGACCTTTGTGCGCTGCCCGCGCCGGTTCCTGCTCAAGTACGT
>JAAZBQ010000946.1 GCA_012513725.1 Chloroflexota bacterium | reverse complement strand
GTGGTCGGGGACCCTCGGGCGTCGGCTCGGCCGCCGGCGCGGGCTGCCCATCGGCCCACAGGAACTGCGCCTCGAACGCTTCCTCCACCGACTCGACCCGAAAGCCCGCCGCGCGAAAGGCCTGGGCCAGGGAGCCAGGCGAAAAGTAGGAGGGGTGTTCATAGATGACGTCCCACACGGAGAGGTCGCGGAGAATGAACAGAGCGTTGGGCACCTCGCAGAACAGCGGCGTCCGACGCTCGCCGATCGCCTGCCGGATCGCGCGCAGGAACTCGGTGGGCGCCTCGACGTGCTCGAGGACGTGGCGGCTGTAAATCAGGTCCGCGTCCCGGTCGGCGTGGTCCGCCGAGTAAAAGTCGGGAACGACTACCAGCGACTCGCCGAGATCCTCATCGCCGGGCGCCGGGGTGTACGCCGGGTCGAACCCGATCCCCTGCTCCACCCCCAGGCGGATCAGGGCGCGTAGAAAGTCGCCCTGCCCCGAGCCGATCTCGATCACCCGCTTGCCCCGGAGCCCGTAGCGTTCTGTCAGCCGGTGGGCGAGGTCGTCGGCATACGCCTGAAAGCGCGGCGAGTAGTGGAGCGAGTTCTCGTACGCCTGCGAGTAGGCGGTGAGGTGCGGGGCAAACGCCCGGTTGAACAGGTGGCCGCAGCGCGGGCAAAAGACGAGGTCGATGTCGCCGCGGGGCGCGGCCAGGGCCTCCTCCCGGCGCTCCCACAGGAGGTTGCAGTGCACGGGCACCCGGGGGATCTCGATGACCGGGCGCAGGTCGGCCCCGCCGCACACGGTGCAGCGCGGGGGGGATCCAGCGGAAGGACTATCCATGATACTCTCGACTCCTCGAGCAGCCGCTCCGGCTGCCCTGCTCTAGCGTCGGACGAGCGGCAGAGCCATCGTGTGCTCGTCGCTCGGGGCGTCCAACAGTGCAAAGCGGGCCACCACGGCAAGGTCGCCAGATACCGTCACGGTGACGCGGTTCGTCCCGCCAGACACCGCGCCGCTCCAGCCCACGAACCGCCAGCCCGTGTCCGGCAGGGCCCGCAGTTCGACCTCTTCGCCGAGGTGGTAGGCGGAGCGCTCCGGCCAGCGTTCCACCCTGCCGCTGCCCTCCACCCGCACGTCCAGGGCGGCCCGGGGACCGTCCTCGTCGACGATGGGATAGGCGGTGTCCATGACACAGTCCACGACCGCCGTCATCGCGGGCACCTCGGCGCTGCCCTCCGCCGGGCCGTTCGCAGCGAACAGCCCCACTCGGTTCACCTGCATCGGTTGCGAGAACGCAGCGGTAGGGCGCCAGTGGGACCCGTCGAGCGAGTACCACTGCCGCCACCAGTCGCCCTCCCGGCCGACCCGGACGTACAGCGGCGCCGCAGGGGAGGGGATCTCGATGCGCCCGAGGGTGGCGAGGGCGCCGTCCGCCAACCGGCCGGCCCAGGCGTACAGAACGCCTGCCTCCCGGCGCACGCCGAACCAGAGGTAGGCGCCCGAATCCTGCTCGACGAGGAGCCCCTGGGCCTGCCCATCCGCCTCGGGAAGCCCGTCGAACTTG
>JAAZBQ010000945.1 GCA_012513725.1 Chloroflexota bacterium | reverse complement strand
GGGAGAGCCCACCGCCGTCCCGCCCCCGGTGGCTAAAGCGCCCACCACGCCACCCACCGCCCTGCCCTACCCGGGGGTGGGGGCGGGCCGGACCCCTGCCGTGCCGCCCAGTGCGGGCGCCTATCCCGATCCGGCCACCCGACCCCCCGCGGCCACGCCGGCGCCCACCGACGCGCCACTGCCGCTATTCCCGGTGACCCCGCTGCCCACCCGCACGCCCCTACCGGCCCAGAACGAGCCCTCCGGCCCCCCTCCCGAGGACCTGGCCACGCTCCTGTACGCTGTCTCCACCGGAGACACCGCGGAGGTTTGGGCGCTCTCCCTGGATACCGCGGCGCGGGTGCGGGGGCGAGCCCTGGTCGCCTCAGGCACTACGAACGACTGGTTCTACAACCTGCTGCTGAACCCGAGTGGGACACGTGCCGCCGCGGACATGTACTACTGGCGTGGAGGACCGGGCGTGGCCTCCATCGTGGACCTCGAGCGAGGGACCGTGGAACCGATCGAGCGAGAAGGGACCCTCGTCTCCGGCTCGCCTATCGGCTGGGAGGGGGGCGGCGACCTGCTCCTGTTCGCCGAGCCCAGCCCCGGAGGTCCAGCGGAGGGGTGGGCCCTGTTCCGCGTGGATCTGGCGTCCGGGGAGTTCCAAGAGATCGACCTGACGCCCCCGGGATACAACTTTGGGAGCAGGGGCGGTGCCGCGCCGGACCCCGCCGGCCGCCGCCTGGTCTACGCCTGGAACTGGCGGGAGCAGCCCTCGTTACAAGACCACGCGGACCTCTGGATCCTCGACCTCGAGACGGGCGAGCAGACGCCCATCGGCTCCGTCGACGGCGCTGCGGGCCTCTTCTCATGGTCGCCGGACGGGACGCGGATCGCCCTCGCCATCGGCACGGCTGGTACGTGTTTCACGTCGCAGCTCGCCATCCTCGACATCGGCGCGGGGGAGATGCGGGTCATCGGCTCGGCCGAAGGCTGGCCTTCGTTTGCCTGGTCGCCCGATGGCGCGCGCATCGCCTTTCTGCGGCACGACCACGACGCCGGGTTTGAGAGCGAGTGGGGCTCGATGGGGGTGAACGTCTACCTGCTGGATGTGACCTCGGGAAGCGTGCGGCGCCTCACGAACCTCGAGGGGATGAGTCTGGCGAGCGTCACCTGGCTTCCCGGCGGCGAGTCCCTGGTCTTGTCGGCAACGGACCTACGGGACGGGGCTGCCCCGCCGGAGATCTGGCTCCTGGACGTGGCCATCGGCGAGATGCACGCCCTGGCGCGCGCCGTCCAGCGCCGCAGCCCGCTGGCCTGGCTGCCCAGCGGCGACTGAGCGCAAGCTGTGATGGGCACACCAACACGCGAGGCGCCCGCGGGCGCCTCGCGTCGCGTCCAGCGGCGGGGACCCGGCTAACGCCGCGCCGCCCCCCGATCCTCCCGCGCCAACAGCGCGAGGTACTCCTCCGCCTCGTCCGCCGTCATCCGGTCGCCGACGGTGAACATGAACCCCTTGCCGCCCACCTGGCGGACGATCTCCAGCGCCCCCGCGGCGCTGACGTGCAGCTGGCACAGTCGCCCGG
>JAAZBQ010000172.1 GCA_012513725.1 Chloroflexota bacterium | reverse complement strand
GGCCGCACCCCGCGTCCCACGACGGGCTGGTACCAGCGGATGTACTCTGCCGCCAGCCGCCTGGGGCGCGGCATGGTGGACTGGCCCTCGGCCCTGGCCGACTGCCGCCTCCTGCACACCTCCGGCATCACCTTTGGCCTAGCCACCCACTCGGGCTATGAGCGGAACTATCTCCTCGAGGCGCTCTACGAGGCGCTCGAGGCCCGCCCCGAGGGCTGCCTGGTGGGCCTGGACTACAACTATCGCTCCACGCTCTGGTCCAAGGAGCAGTGCACGGCGGCCCTCACGTCGATCCTGCGGGACCACGTGGACGTGCTGATCACGACCATCGAGGACATGGCCGCCCTCTACGGCATGGGCGCCGGGCGGTTCAGCGCCGAGGAGATCGTGCGTGGCGATTTCGGGCCGCTGGACGACGAGGACCTGCAGGCCTTTATGCGCGACATCCACGAGCGGTTCGATACCCAGATCGTCGCGGTGACCATCCGCTACCCCGATACATTCGAGGAGCACCGCTGGGAGTCCGCGGCGATGGACGCGGCGGGCAACTACTTCCGGTCTCCGGCCGTGCGCCGGATCGTGCTCCTCGACCGGCTGGGCGGCGGCGACACCTGGAACGCCGGGTTGTACTATGGCCTGCTGACGGAGGACGATCCCGCCCGGCGCCTGGAAAAGGGCGTCCTGGTGGGCGACGCGGCCACCTGCCTCAAGCAGACGCTGATGTTCGACCTACCCATCGTCGGTCGCCAGGAGCTCCAGGCGCTCCTCACGGCCTGGGCCCAGGGCGGCGGCAAACGCACCGCCCGCTGAACGATGGTGTAGGCACTATCTTGATGGAAGCGCTGATGTGGTGATGCAAGCAGCAATCGATACCCGGACAACGCCCGTAGCCCGGATCGGAGATGTCCCCATCCACGGTGACCTCATCCTGGCGCCGATGGCGGGGTTCAGCGACCTGCCCTTTCGGACCATTTGCCGCCGGCTGGGCTCCGCCGCCAGCGTCACGCCCTGCGTCCTGGACGAGGGGTTGGTGCGCGGGACGGGCCGTTCTCACGAACGCGTCGACTTTGGTCCTTCGGAGCGGCCGGTGGGCATCCAGATCATCGGCAAGGACGAGGAGCGTCTGCGCGAGGCGGCCCATGCGGCGCTGGCCCTGGCGCCCGACTATATCGACGTGAACATGGGCTGCCCGGCGCGCAGGGTGTCCTCCAAGGGCCGCGGGGCCGCGCTCCTGCGCGAGCCCGAGCGCGCCGCCCGTCTGATCGGCGCCCTGGTCGAGGCCCTGCCGATCCCCGTCACGGTCAAGATCCGCCTGGGCTGGGACGGCGAGTCGCTGAACTACCTGGAGATGGCGCAGCGGCTCGAGGGAGCCGGCGCGGCGGCCATCACTGTCCACGGCCGCACCAAGGAGCAGGGCTACTCGGGCACGGCGGACTGGGCGGCGATCGCCCGGGTGCGCGAGGCCGTCTCGGTGCCCGTGATCGCCAACGGCGACGTGCGTACTGTCGCCGACATTGCGGCGATCCAGGAGGCCACCGGCTGCCGGCTGGTCATGATCGGCCGGGGCGCCATCGGCCATCCCTGGATCTTTTCCCGGAGGGACGTGGCCGATGTGCCGATGGGCGAGCGCGCGGCGATGATGCGCGAGCATTTCGGGGCGATGCGGGCCTACTATGGCGAGCGCTTTGGGCTGGCGTTGTTCTGCAAGCACTCGGTGCGCTACGTCCAGTATATGCCGGGGGTGGCGGCCTGGCGCCGGGCGCTGGGCTCCGCCGAGACGATCGAGGGGGTCCTGGCGCTCATCGAGCGGCTGGAGGTCCATCCCGAGGATCCGCCGGCGCCCTGAGCCCGCCGTGGAGACCCGGCGCGAGCGGGCAGTAGCCGCATCGCGTGTCCAGCACTGATGCGGTAGAGGGATCTATGCATTGGTGTCCTCTCGTTAGGCCTCATCTATCCTCGTCCCACTTGACATATTACCTCCCTACGTTATGATGAAAGGAGAAACACGGCGTACGCGGTGCACGCGGCGTACGCGGCGTACG
>JAAZBQ010000944.1 GCA_012513725.1 Chloroflexota bacterium | reverse complement strand
AGCGCCACCCGCAGGGATGGTAGGTGATGGGGTGGGCGCCGTCGTCCCCCTCGCGGAGGCCCCGGGCCAGGGCGCGGTAGGTCTCCTCGTGGCCGGTGGGGATGCGGTCGCCGCCGTTCACCCACACGACGTTGGGCCGCCCGCGGTAGCGCGCGCCGAGCCACTGGCCATAGGCGAGAGCGTTCTCGGGGTTCAGGATCCCGACGTCGTTCACGTAATAGCCCCAGGTGGGCAGCATGGCGAGGACCAGTCCGTGGCCCTCGGCGACGTCCAGGAGGTGGTCGACGTGCCGAAAGTAGGCGTCGTTGGGCCGGGCGGGGCCATCCGGCCAGGGTCGGTCGCCGGCATCGTTGGGGCCCGGCGCGGGGTCCTCCATCCCCGTCCCGCCGCCCCAGGCAAGGACGCCCTGGATCACCGTGAACCCCAGCGCGGCGCGATTCGCCAGGTAGGCCTCGGCGTCCTCCCGGGGATACCGGGCAAAGAGGGGCCAGGCGGTGTCGCCCAGCCAGAAAAAGGGCGCGCCGGCCGCGTCGACGAGGTAGCGGCCGTCGTCGCCCACGCGCAGCGGGCCGCGAAGACGCGGGCCGTGAAATGCCGGTGATTGGGTCATGCTCTCCCTCCTCCTGCGAACACCCGGAGCGGCGGCCAGCCATCGTCGCCCTCCAACAGCCCCCTATATACCCCGACGCACCCTCCCGCGCAAGGCCCGCCGCCAGACCAGGCATCCCTTCTGCCCAAAGCTGGACTGCTCTTCTATGGGCTGCGGTGGCCTTGCCACCGCTTTTGCGCCCGACACGACAACCTGTCCTGCTTGGATCAGGCCCGCCTCCTCTCTTGGTCGCCCAGGAGTGGAGAGCGGATTGTGTTCTGTGGCACGTTCCTTATCCAGCACGAAAAGCGGCAGCAAGGCTGCCGCAGCCCATAGAAGAGCAGTCCAGCTTTGGGCAGAAGGGATGCCTGGTCTGGCGGCGGGCCTTGCGCGGGAGGGTGCGTCGGGGTATACAGGGGGCTGGTGGGCGGCGGTAACGCCTGGGCGCCGCTTCGGGTATGTGCGTGAGGAGGGAGCATGACGCAATCACCGGCATTTCGCGGCCCGCGTCTTCGCGGCCCGCTGCGGGTGGGCGACGACGGCCGCTACCTCGTCGACGCGGGCGGCACGCCCTTTTTCTGGCTGGGCGACACCGCCTGGCCCCTCTTTGCCCAGTATCCCCGGGAGGATGCCGAGGCCTACCTCGCCAACCGCGCCGCCCGGGGGTTCACGGTGATCCAGGGCGTCCTGGCCTGGGGCGGCGGGACGGGGATGGAGGACCCCGCGCCGGGCCCCAACGATGCCGGCGACCGCCCCTGGCCGGATGGCCCCGCCCGGCCGAACGACGCCTACTTTCGGCACGTCGACCACCTCCTGGACGTCGCCGAGGGCCTCGGGCTGGTCCTCGCCATGCTGCCCACCTGGGGCTATTACGTGAACGACGTCGGGACCCTGAACCCCGTGAACGCTCTCGCCTATGGGGGCTGGCTCGGCGCGCGCTATCGCGAGCGGCCCAACGTGGTGTGGGTGAACGGCGGCGACCGCATCCCCACCGGCCACGAGGAGACCTACCGCGCCCTGGCCCGGGGCCTCCGCGAGGGGGACGACGGCGCCCACCCCATCACCTACCATCCCTGCGGGTGGCGCT
>JAAZBQ010000943.1 GCA_012513725.1 Chloroflexota bacterium | reverse complement strand
GCCGCTACCATCACCGGGAACATGCCACACCTGCCGGAGGGCGCCCATGTTGCCGACCTACGACCAACTCCGCGAGATGCTCCGCCTGGTCATCCTGAACAAGGAGGAGCAGGGCCACGTCGTCGACGGACTCATCGAGGAACTGGTTGAGCAGCCCGATTCGTACGATTTCCTCCACGCCTTTGCCCGGCGGCTGGCGCGCCTGCCCCTGCGCGACGACTGGCCGTACGTGGAGCCCAACGACCTCGGCGATATCTGGGCCGAGTGCGACCCCGGTCGCCCGCTCGGCGCACTCCCGGGCCTGGACCCCGCGGACGCCGCCCGTCGCGCCGAGGCGGGGTTCCTCGGCAGCGCCTGCGGCTGCATCCTGGGCAAGCCCCTGGAGGTGAACCCCACCCTCGACGAGCTGCGCGGGGCGCTGGAGGCCACCGGCGACTGGCCCATCCGCGATTACATCCCCGAGGCCGCGCTGGACGCCCTCGGACGGCGGCACCGCTCCTGGCCCGACACCGTCCGCGGCCGCATCCGCTTTGTCGCGCCGGATGACGACTTCAACTATACCGTCCTGGGGATGCTGATCCTCGAAGAGCACGGGCTGGCGTTCGGGCCGTCGGACGTCCGCGACACGTGGCTCCGCCACCTGCCCATCTCCATGACCTTTGGCCCCGAGCGCACCCTCCTGGTCAAGGCGGGGATAAACCACCTCTCCGGCGGGCGCCCCGAGGACCTCGCCGATTGGGTCGAGGTGCTGAACCCCGCCGACGAAAAGTGCGGCGCGCTGATCCGGGCCGACGCCTATGGCTATGCGTGCGCCGGTCGGCCGGCGCTGGCCGCCGAGCTGGCCTGGCGCGACGCCTCGTGGACCCACCGCCGGACTGGGATCTATGGCGCCATGTTCGTATCCGCCGCCATCGCGGCCGCCGCGGTGCTGGACGATCCCCTGGACGTGTTTCGCACGGCGTTGCAGTTCGTTCCCCAGCGCAGCCGCTTTTACCGGATCGCCGCGGACTCGCTGGAGCAGGTCTCCCGCGCCTCGGACTGGCTGGACGGCTACCGGCGCATTCACGGGCGGTACGCCGCCTACGACCACTGCCTCATCTACCAGGAGGTCGGCACGCTGATGAACACCCTGCGCTTTGCCGAGTCCGTCGGCGACGGCATCTGCATCCAGGTGAGCCAGGGGAACGATACGGACTCGTTCGGCGCGACCGCCGGATCGCTCCTGGGCGTGTTCTTGGGGCCCGGGTACCTCGACGAGCGCTGGCTGGCGCCCTTTGGCGACGACCTGCGGACCACGCTGGCGCAGTTCTACGAGCGCTCCCTGGCCGCCGTGGCCGAGCGGATGGGCCGCCTCCCCCTGCGGGTGGCCGAGCAGGTGGGGGGATGACCGACGTTCTCCTCGGCGTCGTCATCGCCCTCCTGGTGGTGCTGATCGCCCTGGTCGTGCGCCGCAAGGGCCTGGGTCAGCAGGAGGTGGAGACGGCGGTGGCCGGTTCCTGGGTCCGGCTGGGGCTGGCAGAGCGGATCGGCGCCGTCGAGGAGCAGGCCCGCCAGATCCGCGACTCTTACCAGTCGTTCGAGCGCCTCTTGCGCGTGCCCACCGAGCGAGGCTCCTTTGGCGAGTTGGCGCTGGACACCATCCTCTCCGACGGCCTCCCGCCGGACATGTTCAGCATCCGCCAGCGCACGTTCGACGGCAAGATCCCCGACGGAGCCATCCGCTCCACCGCCGGCATCATCTGCATCGATAGCAAGTTCCCGCTGGACAACTATCGGCGCCTCCTGGATTCCGACGACCCCGACGAAGCGGACGCCTGCAAGCGCCGCTTCCTCCGGGACCTCCGCGGGCACCTGACCAAGGTCGCCGAGGACTATATCCGGCCCGACAAGGGCTCGGCGGATTTCGCCTTTGTCTACATCCCCTCCGAGGCGG
>JAAZBQ010000171.1 GCA_012513725.1 Chloroflexota bacterium | reverse complement strand
TCCGTACCGACACGGATGCCAAGGTCCTGGCCCTGGCGGTGTTCGTCGGGTGGGTGGGGCTGGTGTACATCGTCACCCAGTTCCGCTGCCGGGGGCCCGCCAACCGGACGGGCCAGGTGCTCGGCGCCCTGGGCGGGGCGACCAACGGCCTGCTGTTCTCGCGAGGGGTGATGCTTCTCACCCGCGGGACGGCGATGCGGTGGACGCTCCCCGCCGCCGGGCTGGTAGAGGCGGCCTTTCCCGAGGGCAGCGGCGCCTCGGTGATGGTGGTGCTCGTCGTCGCGTTGCTCATCGCGTTTGGCGTGTACAGCGCGGCTGGCGCGCATCGGCTGGACTGACCGGAGGCTCGAGGATCGCGGAGGGCTGTTGTGGCGCCCATTGAGGTCGTATTCGGCATCATACTGTTCGTGTTTGCCCTCATTGGGATGGGGCGCGGCTTTATGCGGGAACTGGGCGTCACCACGGTGGTGGTGTTGCTGCTCTTTTTCCTGAGTCGCTTTGACCCCTACCTCGACCGGGGGATGCTCAAGGGGATCGCCCTGGTGGATGCGACCGCCACGATGGCCGAGGCGCGGCAGGTGCAGTGTTGGGTGTTGATGTTCGTGATCGTCGGGGTGACGTTCCTCTCCTATCATGGGGAGACGTTGGCCTTTGCCGGGCACCTGGCGCCGGGCGCCCAGGCGGCGTTCCTGGGGCTCATGATTGGCGCCGTGAACGGCTACCTGGTGGCAGGCTCCATATGGTACTACATGGATCGCTTTGGCTATCCGCTTCGTTGGCTGGGGTTCGATCCGGGGCAGTTCTCGTCGACGGCGCGGGCGATCATCGGGTATCTGCCGCTCACGTTTCTCGGGGAGCCGATCGTGTTGGGGGAGAGCCTGCTGCTCTTCCTAAGTCTTTTCCTGGTGTTGGTGCGGGTGGTGCGCTAGTGGACGTGATGCGATGAACGCAGCGGAACGGGGCATACCCGAACGCATTCACATGGTCGGCATTGGCGGCATCGGCCTGTCGGCGATCGCCCGCATCCTGGCGGCCTGGGGGTGCCGGGTGAGCGGTTCGGACCTGCGGGCCACGCCGGTGACCCGCGGCCTGAACGCCCTGGGGATCCGGACGTTCGAGGGCCATCGCGCCGAGCAGGTGGGCGATGCAGAGTGGGTGGTGGTCTCCTCGGCGGTGCCCGAGGACAACCCCGAGATCCGCGCGGCGCGGGAGGCGGGGATCCCGGTGGTCAAGCGTCACCTGCTGCTAGGCCGCATGTTGGCGGGCGCCTATGGCATCGCCGTGGCCGGCACCCATGGCAAGACGACGACCTCGGCCATGCTGGCCGTGATGCTCGACGCCCTGGGGCTATCGCCGACGTTCATCGTGGGGGGCATGGTTCCCCAGCTGGGCGCCAACGCCCGGGCGGGGACAGGGCCCCACTTTGTCGTCGAGGCCGACGAGTATGATCGCACCTTTTACGGGTTGCGTCCCGACGTCGCCGTGGTGACGAACGTGGAGATGGACCACCCGGATTGCTACCCGGACTTGGCCAGCATGCGGGAGGCCTTTGCCACGTTCCTGGCCGGGGTGCCTGCGGGGGGGCACATCGTGGCCTGCATCGATAGCGCCGCGCTGGCCGACACGCTGCGTGCGGCGCCGGATCTGCAGGCCGCCGTGGTGACGTATGGTCGCTCGCCGGCGGCCACGTACCGCCTGGCGGGTACGGCGATCGCCGCCGACGGCCGTACCCAGGTGACGGTACGCAAGGGGGGCGAGGCCTGGGCCGAGTGCCTGCTGAGCGTGCCCGGCGAGCACAACGCGCTGAACGCCACGGCGGCGCTGGTCGTGGCGGATCTGTTGGGGCTTGACCCGGCCCGGGCGGCCGCGGGGCTGGCGACCTATCGCGGCGTCGACCGCCGCTTTCAGGTCAAGGGGGAGGCAGGGGGCGTCACGGTGGTGGACGACTATGCCCACCATCCGACGGAGATCCGGGTCACCCTCGCCGCAGCCAAGCAGCGGTTCCCGGGCCGTCGGGTGGTGGCGGTCTTTCAGCCCCACACCTACAGCCGCGTGCAGGCGCTGTACGAAGAGTTCTTGGACTGCTTTGGCGATGCGGACCTGGTGGCGGTGATGGACGTCTATGCGGCGCGCTCGCGCGAGGTGGAAACCCTGAGCGCGGCCGCGTTGGCCGGCGTGCTGCGCCATGGGGCTGCCCGCTATGTGGGCGACGCGAATGCTGCGGTCGACCACCTGCGCGACCTGCTGCAACCGGGCGACGTGCTCGTGACGCTGGGTGCCGGTGACGGCTACCTGGTGGGCGAGCGGCTCCTCGCCAGGCTGTCGGGAGATGGGGTGTCGGATGGTGTATGAGGGGTTGATTGCTGCGCTGCGCGGGGCGGGGTTCGGGGCGCGCCTGCGGGAGGGCGAGCCGATGGCCGCGCACACGTCGTTTGCCGTCGGCGGCCCCGCCGACCTGTTGGTGACGGTGGAGACGCCGGACGAGTTGGTCCAGGCCGTGTGCCTGGCCCGCGAGGCAGGGGTGCCGTGGCGGGTGTTTGGCTCCGGCACCAACGTGCTGGTGGGCGATGGGGGTGTTCGTGGCCTGGTGATCGTCAACCGCTGCGCCAGGTTCTCCGTCGCCGACGATGGCACGCTGCGGGCCGAATCCGGAGCGCTGCTCAGCCAGGTGGCCCGCGCCGTCTCGGCCCAGGGCTGGGCGGGCCTGGCCTGGGCCGTCGGCATCCCGGGGACCGTCGGCGGGGCGGTGGTGAACAATGCCGGCGCCTACGGGGGCGCCATGGCCGACCGGGTACGGTCGATCACGGTGCTGAACGAGGGGGGCGCTACGGAAGAGTGGGACGTCGAGCGCCTGGCCTATTCCTACCGATCGAGCGCGCTAAAGTGCGATCCAGAGTGCGGCCGGACGCGGATCGTGCTGGAGGCCGTCATGGCCCTGGAGCCGGGGGACCCCGAGGAGCTCGCCGCGACGGTGCGCCACACCGAGGAGCAACGCGCCATGCGGGTGCCTGCGGGCTGCTGCGCGGGGAGCGTCTTCAAGCGCACCCTCCAGTACCCCGCCGGATTCCTCATCGAGCAGGCGGGGCTCAAGGGCCGGCGCATTGGCGAGGCGCAGGTGTCGCCGCAGCACGCGAACTTTATCATGAACACCGGCGCGGCAACGGCGCGCGACGTGCGGGCGCTCATCGAGGAGGTGCAGCGCGAGGTGTACCATGCCTTTGCCCTGCAGTTGGAGCCGGAAATCCAGTACATCGGTGAGTGGAGATAGACGATGACCATCGGCAACGGCAGGATCCGCGTGGCGGTGTTGTTTGGGGGCAGGTCGGGCGAGCATGAGGTGTCCATCGCCTCGGCCAAGTCGGTGATGGGCGCCATGGACCCCGAGCGCTACGAGGTGTTGCCCATCGGCATCACGCGATC
>JAAZBQ010000020.1 GCA_012513725.1 Chloroflexota bacterium | reverse complement strand
GCCGCCCGGGGCCGCGCCATCGTCCTCCTGAACAACGACGTCGAGGTGGCGCCCGACTGGCTCGCGGAACTCACCGCCGCCCTGGAGCGCCACCCGGAGGCCGGCGCCGTCGCCTCGCGGATGATGTCCCACGCCGATCGCGACGTGCTGAACGGGGCCGGCGACCTCTATCGCGTCGACGGCACGCCGGATTCGCGGGGGGTCTGGCAGCCCTACGGCCCCCCGTACGACCGGGAGGCGGAGGTCTTTGGGGCCAGCGGCGGGGCCGTGGCCTACCGCCGGGAGATGCTCGAGGAGATCGGCCCCTTTGAGGAGCGCTTTTTCATGTGGTGCGAGGACGTCGACCTGGCCTGGCGGGCCCGCCTGGCCGGGTGGACCGCCGTCTACGCGCCGAGGGCGGTCTGCTTCCACCACGGCTCGGCCACCGGCGGCGGCGCCCTGTCGTCGTATTACGTCGGGCGCAACACCATCTGGGTGATCGCCCGGAACTATCCCGGCGGCCTCCTGCGCAAGCACGCCAGGGCCGTGCTCGGCGCCCAATGGCGCATCGCCCGCGACGCCCTGCGCGCCTGGCGGGGGGCCGCGGCGAGAGCCCGGCTGCGGGGGCAACTGGTCGGACTGTTCACGGCGTGGCGCTGGATCGGCCACCGGCGCCGCCTCCTCGCCCGCCGCCGGGCGGATGACGCCGCCATCGAGGCGGTGCTGGACCCTGTAGTGGAACGGGAGAGCCCATGAGCGAGCCCATGCTGAGCGTCGTCGTGCCCTGCTATAACGAGTCCGCCAACCTGCGGCGCGGCGTCCTGCGCGAGATGCACGCCTACCTCTCCGAGCAGGATTACGCCTACGAGGTGGTCGTCTCTGACGATGGCTCCACGGATGATTCCCGCGCCATCGTCCGCGAGCAGATCGCCGATCTCCCCGGCTTTCGCCTGGTGGAGAACGCCCATGGCGGCAAGCCCTCCGCGGTGTGGGGCGGCATCCGCGCTGCCCGGGGCGAGATCATCCTGTTCACCGACATGGACCAATCCACGCCCATCGACCAGGTCGCCCTGCTCCTGCCCTGCTTTTCCGAGGGGTACGACGTGGTGATCGGCTCCCGGGGCCTGACGCGGAAGGATTTCCCCTTTTACCGGCGGCTGGGCTCGGCGATCTTTGCCGGGGTGCGGCGGCTCCTCCTCTTGCGCGAGGTCAGCGACACCCAATGCGGGTTCAAGGCCCTCCGCGCCGAGGCCGCCCGGTCGCTCTTTCCCCGCCTCAGCGAGGTGCGCCGCGTGGCCGAGGCGGGCGATGGAGCGGCGAGCGTCACTGGCCACCGGGTCACGGCGTTCGACGTGGAGCTCCTCTACCTCGCCGAGCGCGCCGGCTGCCGCATCGCCGAGGTCACCGTGGCTTGGTCCAACCGCGACGTCGTCCAGGGCACCATCGGCCGCTACGTCCGAGAGTCGGTGGAGATGGGCAGCCAGATCCTGCGGATCAAGGTCAAGGAGTGGCGGGGCGAGTACGGCGGGTAGGGGTTGGGGCGCGGGGATTGGCGAGGCGTCGGGGCGTCGTGGTTGCGGTCG
>JAAZBQ010000170.1 GCA_012513725.1 Chloroflexota bacterium | reverse complement strand
CTGCCACGCCACGGCGGCGCATTCGGAGGCGGTGGCCGAGGCGGCCCGCCGGCTGGCGGCGCAGTACGGCGTTCCGGAGCGGGCCGCCGAGGAGGCCGCCTGGCTCCACGACGTGAGCGCCATCATCCCCGCCGAGAAACGGCTGGACGCCGCCCGGGCGCTGGGCCTCGAGGTGCTCCCCGAAGAGGCCGCCTTTCCCATGATCCTCCACCAGCGGCTCTCGGCCGTCCTGGCCGGCCAGGCGTTCGGCGTGGAGGACCCGGCGGTCCTCTCGGCGATCGCCTGCCACACGACGCTCAAGCGCGGCGCCTCGACGCTCGATCAGGTGGTGTTCCTCGCCGACAAGCAGGCCTGGGACCAGCCCGGGCTGCCTCCGTACGGGGCCGACCTCGCGCGCGCCCTGGACGAGTCGCTGGAGGCCGCCAGCCTGGTGTACCTCTCGTACCTCTGGGAGCGGCGCGAGACCCCGGGCGTGCTGCACCCCTGGCTCCGGGAGGCCTACGAAGACCTCCGCGCCCGGGGTCAGTCCTCGCTTCCCTCGGCATAATCGTCGGCGACGCCCCGGTCGACGTCGCGGAGCTGCCAGAGGAGGCCGAGTTCGGCGGCCACCTGCCGGGCGACCTCGCGATCCGCCTGAATGGCCGCGCGGAGGTCGGACAGCGCCTGGTCCTCGTGGCCGAGGGCCAGGTGCACGGCGCCGCGGCCAGCCAGCGCCCAGGCGTCATCGGCTTGAAGATTCAGGGCGCGATCATAGTCGCCGAGGGCCAACTCCTGCTGCCCCATGTCGCTCCACACCCGGGCGCGCTGGGCATAGGCGCTGGCCTGGGCCGGATTGCGCACCAGGCACTCGTTCAGGTCGGCCATCGCTCGCTGGAGGTTGCCCAGGCGCCGGTGCACCTCCCCGCGCAGGGCGAGGAGCCAGGCGTCGCCCGCACCGCGGTGCAGGGCCTCATCGAGGTCCGCCAGGGCATCGGGCAGGCGGCCCAGGGTGATCTCGATCTCGGCGCGCAGGCCGAGGGCCCACGCGTCGCCGCCGTTGGTGGTCAGGGCGTGGTCGATGTCGTCCATCGCCTCGTCGAGGTGCTCCTGGATGGCCAGCACCCGCGCCCGCCCCACCAGCGACCAGGCATCGTCCGGCGCCAGGCGCAGCGCCTCGTTCAGGTCCGCCAGGGCGTGGTCGTAGCGGCCCATCTGCACATAGACCTCCGAGCGCTGGGCAAAGGCGCCGACGTTATCGGGCTCCTCGGCGAGCAGGCGGCCCAGGTCGTCGAGGGCCTCCTGGTAGCGGCCAAGCGCGGCGAGGGCCTCGGCCCGCCGCTGGCGCGCCCAGGAATAGTCGGGGGCCAGCTCCAGCGCGGCATCATAGTCGGCCAGGGCCTCCTCAAAGCGGCCCAGTTCCTCGAGCGCCTGACCGCGGCTTACCAGCGCCCACCAGTCCGCCCCGTCGATGGCCAGCGCCGCGCTGAGGTCCCGGAGCGCCGCCTCGGGGTCCCCCGTCTCCCGGTGGGTCTCGCCGCGACTGGCCAGCGCCCACGCGTTCAGGGGGTCGTGGCGCAGCGAGGCGTCGAGGTCGGCGAGGGCGGCGCGGTATTGCCCCATGCGTCGGTACATCTCCCCCCGGCGCCCGAGGATCTCGGCGTCGACCGGCTGCAGGTTCAGCGCCAGGTTCACGTCGGCCAGGGCTTCGGGGTAGCGATCGAGCTCGGCCAGGGCCTCGGAGCGGCCCAGGAGCGCGGCGACGAACCTTGGCTCCAGCGCTAGGGCGGCGTTGAGGTCCTCCAGCGCCTGCTCATAGTAGCCGAGATCGACATAGGCCTCGCCCCGACGCAGCAACGCCCGGGCCTCGCGGTTCTGGCCATAGGCGCGCCGCAGCGAGGACATCATGTCGAGCGGCTTGGGGGGTGGATTGCCGGATCGTGCTTTTGGATCGCGAGAGAAGACCATCACTGCTCTTTCAGAGGCGGGCCCGGATCGGTAGGACGCCGGACGGTACGGCCCGAACGTCCCGTTGACGATGGAGTGTAGCACGAACCCCCGGTCCTGCCCAACCATGCGGCGACGCGCCGCCCCCGCCCCGTGGCCCCTTCGATCCCCGATTCCGCGCACCCCTGTCCTCGAGCCGCGCGTCGGCGCCGTTGGCCTGTAGTGAACGCGTGGAAAGGAGCCGCACCATGATCCAGATGATGCGGGGCCAGGAGATGCTGTCCGGGATCACCCCGGAGATGCGCAAGTGCATCACCAACTGCTAGGACTGCAAGGCCATCTGCCTGGAGATGGGCGGCGAGGGCGCCGAGGCCGACCACATCCGCACCCTGCTCGACTGCACCGAGATCTGCCAGACGAGCGCCAGCTTTGTGCTCAGGCGCTCGCCGATGACCAGATGATGCAGCAGTGTGCCGAGGTGCGCCGCCGCTGCGCGGCATCCTGTGAGCGCATGGCCCAGGCCGGCTAGCGCCGGTTCCGACCGACGCCGGTTCCGACCGTCCAGAGCCCCTCCCACGACCCCGGGGCTCTGGGTGGCGCCCGGCGGCGCGGCGTGTACAATGGGCGCACGCCAACGATTTCCCGACGCCCTAGCGGGCCAGCGCCCATGGTCAACGGGCACACACAGAGCGAGGTGACGACATGAACGAACCCGTGGGCATGGG
>JAAZBQ010000169.1 GCA_012513725.1 Chloroflexota bacterium | reverse complement strand
TGGGCGCGTTGCCGCAGTGCCAGGCCAGGAGCCAGTTGGGGTTCTCGCGGTGCTGGATGGTCCAGTCGATGAAATGGGGCAGCGCCTCGCCGAGTGCGGCGCCATAGTTGGCCAGCATCGAGAGGGCCCCCACGACGTCCACCTCGCAGGCGGTGAGGAGGTGCCGCCCGGTGAGGCGCCCGTACACGGCGCACAGGGAGACGCCCAGCATCCGCTGGATGGAGGGCCAGCACTGGGCGGCCATCGCCGAGAGGCGCGAGCGCCGGAAGAAATCCTCAAAGGCCAGCTCCACCTTGGCCGCCCGCAGGAGGTGCGCGTCGGAAACGGTCACCTCGGCCACGCCCGCGCGGATCTCGGCCACCCGCTCGATCACGTGGGGGTCGTCGTCGGCCAGGGCCTGGGCGGCGTCCACGATGTCGGCCAGGTTGCATGGGACCACGTTCTGGCCGAACGTGCGGGCCATGGAGACCTCATCATAGGCCACCGACTCGAACGCCGCCGGGCGCACGCCGACCTGGCCGATCCGCGCGCCGCGCAGCGCTTTGACCACCCCCATCGCCCGGAGAAAGGTCTCCGCCTCGGCGGCCAGGGCCGTGTCAGTGGGGAAATGGATGCCGGCAAAGCGGAAGGGCAAACGCCGGCGGGTGAGGCCCGCGGCGATGGACAGGGTCCCGCAGTAGGAATCGGACACCCGCGCCAGGGAGGCGTCGTCGCGGGCCGGTGGCTCGGCGGTGGCGTAGAGAAGCGCCGGCACGCCGAGGAGTTCCGCCACCTTGACGGCGGATCGCTCGTCGCCGAAATCGAGGGGGCAGATCACCAGGGCGTCCACCGCCTCCCGCCAGAAGAGCGCCGCGACGGCCTCGGCCTCCTCGAGGGTGCTCACCGTGCCGTGGGGGGTGGCGCCGCGGGCGGGGTCCAGCAGGCCGTCCTCCGCCACGCCGGGGGCCACGACCCGGACGCCGAGCAGGCCCTCGAGGAGGGCCAGGCTCTCGGTGCGCATCTGCTCGGTCCAGGCGGTGTGAGCCACCCGGCGGGAGGGTAAAAAGCCGAGGGTGACGCTGATGCGGGTCATATCGCTCCTCTCACGACGGACTGGGACCCCGATGGGCATGCGGGGCCCATTCTACTGCCGTGCGCGCGAGGGCGCGAATCGGGCGGCGGGGCACGCGAGCGGTCGTCGTGGGCCCCCTGTGCCGACACCCCCTCCCCGCGCCGGGGTCGATGGGGACCACCATCTTCCCGGACCACCCTCCGGATGGCCCGCCACATGACCGCTACCCCGAGAACTCTCCCTTGGCCACGTCGCCCGCATCGCCCAGGCGCATGCGGCGCTCGGCGACCCACTCCTCCACCATCGCCTTCAGGCGCGCCGGCAGGTGTGTCCGCGTCACGGGCAGCGGGCAGATTCGCGCGCAGTCGCCGCGGATCGGCGAGTTCGGGATCCGCGCCCGCCGCTGGTTGCACGACACGGGGTCCGTCTTGGCGGGCGTGTCGACAAAGATGACGTCCTTGTCCACCCTGTCCACCAGGCGGTAATCGGAGAACGAGGGGTCGTCGCGGAGGGTGATGGCGTCCATGATGCAGGCCTTGAGGCACAGCCGGCAGTTGTCCCGCAGGCAGATCGGCTCGGAGATCAGTGGATCCGGCACCAACTCCGCCTCGGTGACGATGGTATTGAAGCGCTGCCGGGGGCCGAACTCTTTGGTGAGCACGATGTTGTTGTAGCCAAACTCCCCCAGCCCCGCCCGGGTGGCCGCGTGGCGGTGGGACAAGGGGCCAAAGGAGTAGCGGAAGGGCGAGTACTTGTCCGCCCACTTTTTGTTGGGTCCCTGCCAGATCTGCTGCTCGGTCATCCCCTCCTCGCGGAGGCCGATCCCCGTGGGGGCCATGTGCGGGTGCAGCCCGGTGGTGGGGAAGATCATCGTCTCGAACCCCTCCAACTGGACCATCTGCCCTACTACCTGGCCGATCTGCTCCAGCATGTAATCCTGCACGCGGTGGCCCACCGTCTGGTAGAGCATCTCGAGGTACGGGTACTTGATGTCGGGGGGCACCATCTCGACGTCGATATCCGCCAGCGCGGCCGGCGCGTCCATCACGGCGTTCAGCACCGGCTGGGCAAAGGAGATCACCGACTTGGCGTTGGGCACGAAATCGCGGGGGTCGTGGCCGCGGGGAGCCTTGTCATAGTAGGGGGGCTGGGGGTCAAAGCGCTCGATAGGGGCGATCCCCACCAGCGCGGCGCCACTCTGCAGCGCCAGTTCCTTGATGGCCTGGGCTAGATCGCGGG
>JAAZBQ010000168.1 GCA_012513725.1 Chloroflexota bacterium | reverse complement strand
TGCTCGATCGCCGGCCGCCCCGGGTGCTCCTGCGCATCCTTACCGGCGGCCAGGTCTACATGGGGATCCGGCCCGTCCGCTAGGGGCGCCTCTGGGCGACCGAACCGCCAGACAAGGGGGCGCACCCCCGTGCGCCGGTGGCGATCATGACGCCGATGGCAATCCTTTCCCATCCTGCCAGAACCTATCTGCGTGACGCCGGCCGGCGCCTGGCCTCCTGGCTGCAGCGGGGCTGGCCCCTGCTCGTCATCCTGGCGGTGGTGGCCCTGGCGTTTGGCGGCGTGCTCCTCTCCGGCCGCGTGTACTATCCCGGCGACGCGGCCCGCCAGTACCTGCCCCAGCGGGCGGCGCTTGCCCGGGCCCTGGCCGCGGGCCGCTTGCCCTGGTGGACGCCGGAGGCGGCCGCCGGGTACCCCCTCCTGGCCGAGGGCGAGGTGGGGGCGCTGTACCCGCCCAACTGGGCCACCGTCGGGCTCCTTTCGCCAGAGGTGGGCCTCACCGTCTCCATCGTCCTGCACTATCTCATCGCCGCGGCGGGCGCCGGCCTCTACCTGCGCTCGTTGCGCCTCTCCTGGCCCGCCGTGGCCGTGGGCACCCTGGCCCTCACGATGGGGGGCTTTTACGTCGCCCACCTCAGCCACCTGGGCATCCTGCACGTGGTGGCCTGGCTCCCCTGGCTCCTTTACCTGACCGAGACGATGTTCCGACGCGCGATCGCCCCCCGTGCGCTCCTGGTGCGCATGATCGCCCTGGCCGTCGTGGTGGCGCTCCAGTTCCTCGCCGGTCACGCCCAGATCTCCCTCCTGGCGATGGGCCTCGTGGGCCTCTACGCCCTGTTCGCCGCCCTGGCCGAGGGGCGCCCGGGGAGGCGCTGGGAGGTGTGGGCGGCGTGGCTCGGCGGGGTGGCGATGGGCGCGGCGCTGGCCGGGCCGCAGCTATGGGCCTCCGCCCAACTCACCGCCCTCTCGCAGCGGGCCGGGGGGCTGGAGGACGCCTTCTTTACCTCCTATTCGTTCCACCCCCTCCTGTCCGTGACGATGCTGGCGCCCTTTGCCCGCGGCAATCCCTATCCCCTGGGATCGGTGGAGCTGATGCCCTACGCGGGCCTCGTGCCCGTGGCGTTGGCCGGCGTGGCCGTGTTGCGCTCGCCGCGCCGGGGAAAGTGGTTCTTTCTGGCGCTGGCGCTCCTGGGCCTCCTGTTGGCCGCCGGACGCTGGAACCCACTCTACGCCTACCTCACCCGCATCCCGATCCTCAACCTCTTTCGCGTGCCGGCCCGCTACCTCCTGTGGACCCACATTGGGCTGGTGGGGCTGTCGGCGCTGGGGATGGAGGCGCTCTTGGGCGCCTCTCCCCGTCGCCCGGCTTCTGCGGTGACCTGGGCGGTGGCTGGGGCGCTGGCCATGTGCGTGATCCTGGTGGCGGGCACCACGCTGGCCCTTTCCGGCGAGGTGGATCGGTTGGTGAGCGCCTGGCAATCCTTCCCGTTCCTCCTGGCGGTGGCGGCGGGCGCGGCGGTGGGGCTCCTCTGGCACGGGCACCCGCGTTGGGGCGTGGCGGGGGTCCTCGTGTTGCTGCTCGTGGATCTCCTGTCGTATGGCGCCGTGCTGCGGGGCACCTACAACGCCACCTGGCCGCGGGAAGCCGTGATGGAGCAGCCGCTGGCGCTCGAGGTCCTCGCCGAGGAGGAGGGGCTCTACCGCGTCTACACCAAGGAGGAGATCCTGCCGGCTCTGACGGTGCAGCGGCAGGCGCTGTACCCCAACATGGCGATGACCCACGGCCTGGATAGCGCCAACGTCTACCTGCCCCTGGTGCCGCAGGCCTACCAGGAGTATTTAGAGGGCCTCACGGCGGCGCGGCTCGACCGGCTGAACGTCCGCTACTACCTGATCCCCCAGCTCCTGCCCGTCGACGAGGCCAGCGAGCTGTACGATGTCCAAAACCCCTTCGCGGCGCTGCCCGTGGATCGCTGGCTGGACATCCCCGAGACCCCCGTCTCGCGGCTGGTGGTCGAGTCATATCTCAGCCACTCGACGCATCTGCCGGATGGCACGCTGGCGGCCGAGTTCGTGGTGCGCGACGCCGAGGGCGTGGAGATCGCCCTGCCCCTGCGGGTGGGCGAGGCCACCGCCGAGTGGGCCTACGACCGGGAGGACGTCCGGGCGCAGGTGGCCCATACCAAGCCGCCGGTGGCCTCCTCCTGGCCGGCGCGCTCCGGCTTTCCGCCCGCCGACCACCCCGGCTACACGTACCGGGCGTCGTTTGCGCTCCCGGAGGGCAGCCGCGTCGGCGCCGTGCAGTTGCGCCTACGTCTGCCGGAGGCCTTTGTGCGTCTGGAGCGGGTGCGGCTGATCGGCGAGGAGGGCGAGGGGCTCCTCTCGCACCTCCTGGGGCGCGGCGACCACCGCATCGTCTTTCGCAGCGAGGACGTGCTCATCTACCGCAACGAGGACGCCTGGCCCCGCGCCTACCTGGTGCCGCGGGAGCGGGGCCTGCTGGGGACCGATGGGCTCCGCCTGGACCGCGGGCTCCGGGCTGAGGACCTGCACCCCGTGGAGGTGGAGGGCTATGCGCCCACCCACGTGGTGCTGTCCACAGGGGCGGCCTCGGCGGGGTACCTGGTCCTCGCCGACCTGGACTACCCGGGCTGGCGCGCCTGGGTCGATGGCCAGCCGGCGCCGATCATCACCGTCGACGGCCTCTTTCGCGCCGTCGAGCTGCCCACGGGCGACCACCGCGTCGAGTTCCGCTACCTGCCCCTTCGCTCGTAGCAAGCCGTTCGGGTGCTAGACGACTCGTATTCCCGCGGGTATAATGAAAGCGTAGTAGTGCGAGTAGCGAGTCCCCGGGGTAGGAGGCGCCCATGCGTGTGTTCAATCGTGTCGTTGTGGTGCTCTTGAGCCTGGTCGTGATCGTGGCGGCCGGGTTCTTGTTGGTGGCGCCCGATGTCTCCCTGGGCGCTGTGAGCCGGACGATCCAGGGCTTTTGGAATAGCATCATCGGTGGGGGCACGGCCTGGGTCATCACCATCATCGTCGCCACGCTCCTGATTCTCCTGTCGCTGCTGGCGCTGGTGCTCGAGTTTATGCCGCAGCGCCAGCGCACGGTGCGCATCCGGGCCCAGGGGCGGGGGGATGCGCGGCTGCGGGTCGATTCGGTCGCCCAGACCCTCGAGTACCGCATCGACGAAATGGAGGGCGTTAGCCGGGTCGTGCCGCACCTGGTGAGCCGCGGGAGCGACTTGCGAGTGCTCCTGGAGGTAGACGCCGGCCCCGACGCCAACATTCCCGCCCTCAGTGACCAGATCATCGATCGCGCCATCCGCATCCTGGAGGGCGAGCTGGGCCTGCAGATCCGCGGGCGCGTGGGGCTGGATATCAGCCACGAGGCGCAGCGGGCGGCTCCTGCGTTGGGGGCCGAGCTTCCGCCCTCAGCCGAGCCCAGGGTGGCCCTCGATGAGCCGACTGCCGAGATGCCGCGCCCGGCGGCCACGCCCTCGCCCCTGGCCGGGCCCGCCGGGGCCGCCGACGCTCCCGAGTCCGTGGCGCGGCCGATGCCCTCGGCCGGTGCGCCGGTGAGCTCCACGGTGGCCGACGCCTCGCGTCCCGCGGAGGAGCATCCGCCCGAGCAGCACGAGCCGGAGGCGTGGGAGGAGACTCACCCTGCGGAGGAGATCGAGCCGTCGGAGGTCGTGGAAGAGTACCCGGCCCCGGAGCCCCCAGAGCCCACGGTGCCGCGGGTGACCGTCGGCGAGGCCCCGGCGTCGCACGCGGCCGAGGAGTGGGTCCAGGAGGATGAGGACCGGACGGCCCCCGAGGCGGACGAGCCAGATGATGAGGAACCGGAGGGCGACGAGCGCCACACCTACGCCTGAGGTCGCCCCGGCGCTGCGCACATCCGCGCACCCCGCCCCCGTCGCGTGAGCCCTCGACTCGCAGGGCACGCGCGGTGGGGGCGCTGTGTGCGGGAGCCCCGGTGCCCGCCCCACCCATCCGACGGAGCCCTGTTCGTGGACAACCCGCCCATCGAGATCCTGCTGGAAGCCTTGCTGTTCGTCGCCGAGGGGCCGCTGGCCATCGGCGACCTGGCGCGTGCACTGGAGTGTGAGGAGGAGGCCGTCGAGGCCGCCCTGGAGGTGCTGCACGGCGACCTGGCCGCGCGCGGCGTGCGGCTGGCCCGCTCCGGCCAGCGAGTGCGGCTGGTCAGCGCGCCGGAGGCGGCCGGCGCCGTCGAGCGGTTGCTGGGGCAGGATACGGGCAGCAGGCTCTCGGCTGCGGCGCTGGAGACGCTGGCCATCATCGCCTACCGCCAGCCGATTACCCGCGCCCAGGTGGAGGCGATCCGGGGGGTGAACTCGGACGGGGTGATCCGCACGCTCCAGGGGCGGGGCCTCATCGCCTCTCAGGGCCGGCTGGAGCAGGTGGGCCGACCGGAGATCCTCGGCACCACCATGGACTTTCTCGAGTACTTTGGCCTGTCCTCGCTGGTCGACCTCCCCACGCTCCCCGAGCTCCCCGAGCCCGATGCCGCACCCCGCGACGACCACCGCCAGGAGGCGCCCTAACCCTCCGCTTCCTCCGGCTCCGGGGCGTGGCCGTTGCCCGGCTCCTCGATGGCCACCAGCGGTCCTCCCGGGCGCTCCCCGTCGGCTGGCAGGCGGAGCGAGATGCTCTGGGAAACGCCCCGCTCGCTCATCGAGATGCCATAGATCGTCGTGGCGGCCTCGATGGTGCGTCGGTTGTGGGTGATCACCACGAACTGGGTGGAGCGGGCGTGGTCGGTGAGCAGGGCGCGGAAGCGCTGGACGTTCGCCTCATCGAGGGCGGCGTCCACCTCGTCCAGGCAGCAAAAGGGCACCGGGTTGGCCTTGAGCAGCGCGAACAGCAGCGCCGCCGCGGTGAGGGCGCGCTCGCCCCCGGAGAGGAGCGAGAGGTTCTGCTGCCGCTTGCCGGGCGGCCGGGCCAGGATGTCGACCCCCGTCTTGCTGAGGTCCTCGGGGTCGGTGAGCACTAGCTTTGCGCTGCCCCCGCCGAACAGCCGGCCGAAATAGTCGCCAAAGGCGTCATCCACCCGCCGGACGGTGTCGGCAAAGTCGCGGTCGATCACCGTGTCCAGCTCGTCGATCACCTCGCGGAGGGCGGCGATCGCCTGCCGGAGGTCGGCCTCCTGGGTTTCCAGGAAGGTCTGGCGGTCGCGGAGCGCCTCGTACTCCTGCGGCGCGTCCGGGTTGACGTTGCCCAGCCGGCGTAGGCGCACCCGTAACTGCCGGATCTGCTCGCCGAGGCCGGTGGGCAGCGAGTCCACCTTGGGGAGTTCGAGCACCTGCTCGCTCAGGCTGAGCCGCAACTGCCGGGTGGCCTCGTCGGGCAGCTCGATGGGGCCCAGGTTCTCCTCGATGTCCTCGCCGAGGCCCAGGAGGTCGTCGCGGGCGCGGTCGCGGTCCAGCACGGCGCGGTTCTGGGCCAGTTCCGCCTCGTGCAGGCGCTCGACGTAGCGGGCGCGCTCCTCTTCGATCTCCTGGCGACGGGCGGTGACCTCGGCGAGCGCGGCGCGGGCGGGCTCCAGGCGGGCCTGTAGGCCTGCCTGGCGCTGGGCTAGCGCCTCCTGGCGCTCGCGGGCCGCGGCCCGGCGGTCGGCCAACGCGGCGAGGTCGCGCTCCAGCCGGGCGCCCTGGGCCTGCTTGTCCTGCAGTTGCTGGCGCAGCTGCTCCAGGTTGCGGGTGTGGCTGCCGAGGAGCGTGCGCTGGCTCTGCACGGTGCGCTCGGCCACCGCCGCCCGGGTCTCCAGCTCGGCGACCCGCTGGCGCAGCGCGCGGTCGTCCTCCGCCTGCAACCGGTCCCGCAACTCACGGACCCGCGCCACGACCCCCTCGTGGTCGCGGTCCGCCTCGGCCAGCTCCTCGCGGAGCCGCGCCTCCTGGGCCACCACGCCCTCCAGTTCCTTGCTCGCCTGGGCCAGCCGGTTGGCGCGCCAGGCGATGTCTCGCTCCGCCTCGCGCACCTCGGCGGCCTGTACGCCGACGGCCTGCTCGGCGGCCTCGGCGTCAGCGCGGAGGGTGCGGCCCTTGGCTTCCAGCTCCCGGGTGCGGTGTTGCAGGGCGGCCAGGGCATCGCGCTGGGCCTCCGCCTCCTGGCGCGCCCCGGCGAGATCGCCGTCCAGCGTCGCGATCCGCTCGGGGAGGGCCTGCCACTCGCGCTCCTGGGCGACGAGGTTGCTGGAGCGCTGGCGGGTGCCGCCGCTGAGCGCGCCCGAGGGCTGCACCGTCTCGCCCTCCACCGTGACGAACAGCGAGGCCCGCAGCCGCCGGCCGAGGAGGCGCCGGGCGGTGGGCAGGTCCTCGACCACCACCACCGACCCGAGCAGCATCTCGAATACCGGCCGGAGGCGCGGCTCGTACTGCACCAACTCCGCGCCGACGCCGACCACCCCCGCCTCGGGCGCCAGGCGCAGCGCCGCCCGCGAGCGCACAGTATCCAGAGGCAAAAAGGTCGCCCAACCGCTGCGCTGGCGCTTGAGGTAGGCGATTGCTTCTGCCGCGTCGTCCCACGTCTCAGTGACCACGTTCTGGAGGCGCGCCCCCAGCGCCGCCTCGATGGCTTCCTCCAGGTGCGTGGGCACGTGCATCAGGTTCACCACCGGGCCCAAGAGCCCCCGCAGCCCGGCGCCCATCACCGCGCGCACGCCGGGGTGGTAGCCGGTCATCTCCTGGCGCAGGCGGGCGAGGAGTTCCTGGCGGGAGGTGAGGCCGTCGCGGTC
>JAAZBQ010000942.1 GCA_012513725.1 Chloroflexota bacterium | reverse complement strand
GATAGGCCACGTCCAGCGGCGTGCGGACGCGGAAATCCCGGATGTGGGTATCGGGCGGCGTCCACAGGTACACGTCGCGGTAGATGCCGCTGAGGCGCCAGTGATCCTGGTCCTCGAGGTAGGAGCCGTCGGACCAGCGATAGACCCGCAGCGCCAGGGAGTTGGCGCCCTGCTGCAGGTGCCGGGTGATGTCGAACTCGGCGGGCAGGCGGCTATCCTGGGAGTAGCCGACCTCCACCCCGTTCACCCACAGGTGGAACGCCGACTCGACTCCCTCGAAGGTCAGGAACACCCGTCGCCCCGCCCAAGAGGCCGGCACGGAAAAGGCCGTGCGGTAGATCGCCGTCGGGTTGTCGCCCTCGGGCACCCGGGGATAGTCGTCGATGGGGAACGGGTACTGGACGTTCGTGTACATCGGTGGGTCGTGGCGCACCTGGGTCTGCCAGGAGGCGGGCACGATGATACGCTCCCAGTCCGCGTCGTCGACGTCCGCCGCCGCGAGGGAGGCGGGCGCCCCATCCGGGCAGGCGGCCCAGCGGAACTTCCACTCGCCGTTCAGGAGCTTGACCCAGGGCGAATGGTAGCGGTCGCCAGCAGCCGCCAGGGCCTGCTCGGGATAGGGGGTCAGGGTGGCATGTGCGGGCGCCTTGTTCCGCCCAAACATCGCGGGATTCTGCCAGTCTCTCGGTTGCGCGCTATCCGCCAGGCTCATCATGCGGCTCCTCTGTGTCAGCAGGCCCTCGGTCGAGGGTTCGGCAGGTGGGGCTGTGGTCACGTTGGCGGCATTCTACCCGTTTACGCCGCCCGCGCCAATGGCCCTCGCCCTTCCATGCAGAGGCTCGCCCGGGCAGGGCAGCGCGGGGCCGGGTGATGTTGACCCCGGGACCCCGTTCGGATATCTTTGTCGTGGCACTGCAGCCGCCATTTCGTGTAAAGGAGCACGACACGATGACGAAACAGACCGCGGGACGCATCCTGGTAACCGGCGCGGTGGGCCAGATCGGTTCCGAGCTCACCCTGGAGTTGCGCAAGCGCTACGGAGCCGAGCAGGTAGTGGCCGGCGTCCACCGCACCCCACCCACCGGCGCCTTGCGGGATTCGGGACCCTATGAGACGGTGGACGTGACCCGGCCCCAGAACCTCGCCGAGGTCATCGACCGCTACGACATCGACACGGTCTACCACATGGCCGCCCTCCTCTCGGCCATCGGCGAGGAGCACCCCCAGGCGGCCTGGAACGTGAACATGAACGGGCTGTACCACCTCCTGGAGGTCGCCCGAGAGCGCGGCCTACGGGTCTTTTGCCCCTCGTCCATCGCCGTGTTCGGCCCCGAGACCCCCCGCGACGGCACCCCGCAGGAGACCGTCCTGCGCCCCACCACGATGTACGGCGTCACCAAGGTGGCCGGCGAACTCCTGGGCGCCTACTATGCCCGGCGCTACGGGCTGGACGTGCGGGGCGTCCGCTACCCCGGGATCATCTCGGCCGAGACCCTCCCCGGCGGCGGGACGACGGACTATGCCGTAGCCATCTACTATGAGGCGGTGGCCCGGGGCCGCTACGCCTGCTTTGTCCGCGAGGACACCGTCCTGCCGATGATGTACATGCCCGATTGCATCGCCGCCACCATCGACCTGATGGAGGCCGACGGAAGCGGGCTCCGGCACCGGACGGACTTTAACCTCGCCGCGATGTCCTTCTCGGCCGGCGAACTGGCGGCCGAGATCCGCAAGCACCTGCCCGACTTCGTCTGCACGTTCGAGCCCGACCACCGCCAGGCCATCGCGGATTCGTGGCCACGCTCGATCGACGACTCGGCCGCCCGGGAAGAGTGGGGCTGGCAGCCCCAGTACGACCTCTCCCGCATGACGACCGATATGCTGCGCCGCCTGACCCTCCGCCACGCCGAGGGCCGTCTGTATCCCCAGGTCGAGGGAGTAGAGAGGAGCTAACATGACCAAGTTCGCATTCATCCGCGACGACATGGACCGCCTCCGCGAAGAGGGCCTGCTGATCAATCTGCGGGTGATGGGTTCTCCCGCCGACGCCTGGATGATCGTCGACGGCAAGCGCGTCCTGAACCTGTGCACGAACAACTATCTCGGACTGGCCAACCACCCCCGCCTCAAGGAGGCCGCCAAGCGCGCGGTCGACGAGTGGGGCGTGGGGCCGGCGGCCGTGCGCTCCATCGCCGGCACCCAGACCCTGCACGTGGAGCTCGAGCAGCGCCTGGCCGCCTTCAAGGGCGTCGAGGATGCCCTGTACGTCCAGTCCGGCTTTTGCGCGAACCAGGCCGTCATCCCCGCCCTGGTGGGGCGCGACCGGGAGAGCGGGCAGCAGGACGTCATCTTTTCAGATCGGCTGAACCACGCGTCGATCATCGACGGCGCGCGGCTTTCCGGCGCCAAGATTGTGGTGTACGAGCACTGCGACGCTGACGACCTCGAGCGGGTGATCGGCGAGAACCTGCCCAACTACCGGCGGGGCCTCTTGGTCACGGACGGCGTCTTTTCGATGGATGGCGACGTCGCCCCGCTGGACCGGCTGTACGCCGTCGCAGAGCGCCATGGCGTGATGACCATGGTGGATGACGCCCACGGCGAGGGGGTGTTGGGCGGCGGCAAGGGGATCGTCCACCATTTTGGCCTGCAGGGGCAGTTTGACGTGGAGATGGGCACCCTGAGCAAGGCCTTTGGCGTGGTGGGCGGCGTAATCGCCGGCGCCCGGGTGGTCATCGACTATGTGCGGCAGCGGGCGCGTCCGTTCCTCTTTTCCAGCGCCGTCACCCCGGCCGACACCGCCGCGTGCCTGGCGGCCGTCGACCTCCTGGAAGAGAGCGAGGACCTGGTCAACCGGCTATGGCAGAACACCGCCGTGCTCAAGGGCGGGCTGGCCGATCTGGGGTTCGACGTCGGCCACTCGGAGACGCCCATCGTGCCGGTGATGCTGGGAGAGGCGCCGCTGGCCAAAGAGTTCTCCCGTCGCCTCTTTGAGGAGGGCGTATTCGCCATGGCGCTGGGCTTCCCCACCGTGCCCCGGGGCAAGGCCCGCATCCGGGTGATGAACACCGCCGCCCACTCGCGGGAGGACCTGCAGTTCGGGCTGGATGCCTTCTCGCGGGTGGGGAAAGAGTTGGGCGTGATCTGAGGGCTGCGGCGGGGGGCACGCCGCCACGTCCTACGCGAGCAGACCTGTGTCACCGCGCACCCGTCATCCAGAGAGCCCGTCATCCTGAGGGAGGTCTGCCGACCGAAGGACCTCCACCACCCATGAGCATCAAGCCTATGTGCGGTGGAGGTCCTCTATTGCTTCCTGAACGCCACGATGGGGGGCGCGTGGTGTGATGGGAGACTCGGGAGGCAGTGCGGTAGAGGCCCTTCGCTTCGCTCAGGGTGACGGGGTGTGGGGGGTGTGTGGTGGGAAGGGGGATTCAGGGTCTAGGACACGGGAGGTCTTGGGCGTTGCTCTGCGGCGTTCGCAGCAGAGGGTTCCTCGGCCCTTGCACCGCCTACTCTCCGCCGGGATGCGGCACCTCCACCACCACGGTGCCGGCCACCAGGTCGTGGACGGTGCGGCGGGAGGGCGACGCGTAGAGGAGTGCCACATACCCGGCGACGAGGACCAAGGCCAGCACGGCGCTCCCCAGCGCCCAGGCAGGAGGCTCGGGGAGGCGGATCAGCCGCGCAACCCCTAGGTGGGCGATCTGCCAGGGCGCAAACTTGCAGGCCGCGCGGACCAGCGCCCGGCCAGAGGACAGCCCAGCGCCGTCGGCCCGCTCCACCCGCAGGCCAAGACGTCGTTTGCCCCAGGTGCCCCCGCGAGAGGACTCTTGCCAGGCAAAGTAGAGGCTGACCGGCAGCACGGTGAGGGCAAAGATGACCAGGTCCGCCACGACGGGGGAGGCAAAGAGGGCCTCTGCCCGAGACGCCAGCGGCCCAAAGGTCAGGAACGAGCCTACCCCCGCCAGGACCAGCAGGTAGGCGGCGATCAGGAGATAGTCCAGGCCAAAGGCCAGCAGGCGGCGGGTGGGAGCGGCCGGGCGACGTTCCGATGCGGTCATGGATCCTGCCTCACTCCGCCGAACCGGCGCCGGCCTCGCCCTGGGCCTCGCCGCGCTCCTCCCGGAGCGTGGCGCCGCGGAGGATGAACGCAAACAGGATGAACACCGCCGCGCTGAACCAGCCCCCCAGGCTGAACACGTCCGGTCCAAAGAGCGCCAGCACCACGCCCCCGGCCACCAAGACCGTGGCCAGCGCCCCGAACTGCCACATCCCGTAGAGAAAGATGAACGGCATATAGTGGGCGCCGACGACGATCATCGCCGCGGGAAAGAACCAGTTCCGCTCATAGAGGGTAGCCGCGCCTACCAGGAGAAAACCGATCGGCACGGTAAAGGCGATCTGCATCGCCAGCCCGCCGAGGCTGTTCCCCGGTCGCAGGGTCGCCGGGCGGCCCATGAGCCGCAGCACGCCCTGGGTCAACGGAAAGAGAAGTGCGCTCCCGAAAAAGAGGGTCGCCATCCCCGCCGCCTCGGATATCCAGGCGCTGACGGCGGCGGCCGCCGCCCAGATGACGCCGATGATCAGTTGTGCGACGAACCCGCCCATGAACGCCGACCGCATATCCCGCTGTGCGTCGGATATGTGCATCGCTATCGCCTCCCGCATTTCTGCTACCTGGGGCGCCGGCAACGCGGGCGTCACCGGGCGTCCCCCTCCCATATCAACTCGACCCGATCGCAGCCGCGCCAGGGCGCCAGGGTCTGCGCCTCTTCGTCGATCGCCGCGCGGGCCTCGCCATCGAGGTCCGCCAGCGGCGCCATCCGCAATCCCAGGCGCCTGCCGGCCTTCTGCGGTCGCCAGGCCGCCACCAGCCGGCCGTCGACGAGCACCACACCGGGGTTCCCCGCCGTGCGCCATAGGAGCCGCTGCACGGCCCGCTCCGGCGCCAGGGTGGCGTGGTCCCGGAGCAGGAGGTAGGGATCGTGGGGCGGCAGCAGGCGGACGCCCTCGGCCTCGGGCGGCGCCTCGAGGGCGGGCAGATCCTCCGCCAGGAGCCACGTCTTTCGCCCCGCCAGGCGCACCTCGGTCAGCTCGCCCTCCACCAGGGCCCAGGCACGGGCGGCTTGCGCCGGCGAGATGCCTGCCCAGGCCGCCATATCTCCGGGGGTGGAGGGGCCGTAGCAGCGGAGGTAGCGCCGCACGATGTCGGCGCGCTCCCGGTCGATGCTCGGGGCAATCAGCGGAGCGCCGAGCCACGTCTCAGTGCACAAGAACCTGGTCACGTTCCCCTGGCGCGGCGCGATGCACAAGAGCCCTTGCAGCGAGACGACGCTCAGGGCAAAGCGTACCAGGGTCTCACCGTAACGGTTCGTCCGATACCCGTCCGGTGCGTTCCAGAGAGGAAGGAAAGGCGCGGGCACGTCCTGGGAGACCCGGGCGGCCAGTGCGACGCCGAGCTCATCCTTGGTCAGCGGTCGCTCCCCGAGCACATCGGGGAGCGACCGGGCCGCGCGTTCCACCAGTCCCACGGCGGCCCAGCCGAGGCCGTCCAGATGATCCTTGGCCCCACGGATAAAGTGGAGCGTGGCCTCCTCATCGTCGGGGAGCAGGCCGAGGGTAAAGGCAGCCGCATCCTCCGTCGGCACCACATAGGGCGCCGCCCGCGCGCTCCACACGGTGACGAGCGTTCGGTCCTCGGCCAGGGCGCGATCGAGGTCGGCCGGGGTCAGTCCTGCGACCCGGGCATGGAGGGCGAGCGCCGCAGAGCCGGGCGGCGTGTCCTGCAGGCCGCAGACGCCGGCCGCCTGCGCCAGGGAGTCGACGGGTACGCGCTCGACCAGATTCTGCTGTGCCAGCCGGTAGGCAAGCACCTGCTCCCGAGTCGCCTCCCACGGGGCTCGATCTGTCACGTTACCTCGTTCCTCTGCATGGCGAACCGATCACCCCCGGAGAAAGGCGATCACGCGATCGTAGGAGAGCAGGTAGTGGACCACGACGAGGGTGCCAAACGCCTGGGCCTCCGCCCTCGCATCGACATCGAACAGCGCCCACACCGCAAACCCAAAGTAGACGGCCTCAAGGAGGAGCCGCACAGCGCCCGGCACGGCCACCGGCGCATCGCCCGGATCGCCGGGCACCCGAAAGACGCCCCACAGCAGGGCGGCGACGAGCGGTACCCCCAACGCTAGGACGTACCGCACAAGCCCTTCGCCCTGCCGCCAGCCCCAGTAGCCCATGGCAATGAGCGCCAGGATCTCCAGGAGAAAGCGCACGGCGAGGTTGATCGGGTTGTTCGCCATCGGTAACCTACCTCCCGCCCGCCGGCTCCCTCCGGGCGCGCTCCAGGGCATAGCGGATGAACGCCTTGGCCCCCTGGGCGGCCTCCGGATCGGCAGGCAGATGGACGTTGGCCCACGTGTTCGGGCGTTCGGCCCACGCGCGCTCGATCAGGCCCACCCAACGGTGGGCCAGCTCCTGAACCGCCCAGCGTGCCGCCGCGGGCTTGGTGGTCACGCGGCCGGTGTGCAGGGTGTGCAGCATCCGGCAAT
>JAAZBQ010000941.1 GCA_012513725.1 Chloroflexota bacterium | reverse complement strand
GCCGGCAGCACGGGGAGGTTGGCCGGGAGCGCCACCACCGACAACTCTAAAAAGTGGTACCAGATGACGGGCAATGTGGCGACCTGGGCGGCCAGGGTGCATAGGACGCCGTCCCTGGCCAGGTGGATCAGGCGCACCCAGCGGGACCCGCGCCCCTCGACGAGGGCGCCAAGGGCCTCGGTCAGTCGGCGCTCCATCAAGAGGAGCCCCAGCGTCGCCGCCAGGGAGAGCTGGAACGAGACACCCCACAGGGTCAGGGGGTTGGCCGTCAGCATCGCCAACGTGGCAAAGGCCAGCGCCGTGGGCGAGTGGCTCCGCCGGCCGAGGAGGGGCCCCAGGGCAAAGAGCGCGCCCATCAGCGCGGCGCGAGCCACCGGCGGCGAGGCGCCCACGAACAGCGCATAGGCCCCGATACCTACCATGCCGGCGGCCAGCGCGGCCTGATGGCGCACCACATGGCGCCCCAGGAGAAAGAGCGTCAGCACCAGGCCGATGTTGTACCCCGAGATGACGATGATGTGGGTGAGGCCGACCCGCCGAAAGGCCTCCTCCCACTCGTCGGGAAGGGTGTGGCCCAGACCGAGGAGAATGCCGCTCAGGAGGCCGGCCTCGGGGTTGGGCAGGATCGAGTCGATGGTGTGGTGCAGGCGCTCCTTGAGCCGGTAGGCTGCCCGACGCGCGGCGACCTGCATCCCAGGCCGCACGCCGAGCCCCTCCGCGGCGGCCCGGGGCATCCAGGAATGGGCGCCGTGCATGGCCAGGTACTCGCGGTAGGAGAACCCCTCGAGGTCTGGGGGCGTCTCCAGGGACCCGGAGATGAGGACGACGTCCCCATAGGCGTGGGCGGGGTAATGGGAAACGATGGCGAGGACGCGTCCGCGCACCGGTCGCTTGCCCGTTGGGCCCTCGAGGGAGATGGCCTCGACGGTCAGGTGGGTGGTCGTGTCGCGGACGCCAGGCTCCTCGGCCACCCATCCCCGGACGACGGTCGGTCCGGGGGCGCCGTTGTAGTAGGCCAGGTGCCCGGCGTCCACCGCGGGCGTTGCCAGGACGTAGCGCGTGGCGCCGAGGGCGATGCCGAGCCACATCGCCGCGGCCCGGCGGCCCTCTTCCGACTGGCGGGCGAGGAGCAGCGCCAGGAGCATGGCGCCATCCAGCACCACCAGGGGGATCAGCGGCGGCGTCCAGGCCCGCCCGGCGATGATCCCCAGGGTGTAGGCGATGGCGAAAAAGATGAGCGTCATGCCCGGGCCCCCGCTCGCGCGCCTGCGTGAGACCGCTTGACGGGGCGATTATACTGGCTGGGCCGGCGGCGTCCAGGCCGAGGGGGGAGGGGGACGGAACTTGGGGCGGCGTCGAGCCGTCTACTGGGGGGGCGCGGGATCGGACGGCGCGCATTCCGATGGAGGGCTCGGGGGGTAGTGCGGCGGAGGCCCTTCGCCTCGCTGCTCAGAAACTCGGTTCCGGGACCCTCGAAGGACGCCCGCGAGGATCAATCCTGTGAATCTTGTGAATCCTGTCCTCTTCTCGGTTTC
>JAAZBQ010000940.1 GCA_012513725.1 Chloroflexota bacterium | reverse complement strand
CTGGGGCTTCCCGTGCGGGTGACGGTGAGCCGCCGCACGGTGGAGAGCGACGCGTTCGAGCTCAAGGCGCGCTGGGAGGCCGATCGACAGATGGTGCCCGCCGCTGCGCTGGAGGAGACCATCGCCGAGATCCTGGCGCGCGGCTAGGCGTCGCTCCACGGTAGGGCGCAGGGCACCGGCAGGGCAGTCCTCAGCCCGCCGCATGATGGCTGGGCTGAGGGTTGCGTTTATTTGCGTTCCGTCTTGTCGCGTGCTATACTGTCAAGCAAAGATTCCCTACCAGTGAAAGTGGGCGCACCCCACTTTTCTTATTGTGGCGGACTGGGCTCTAGCCGGAGGTTTTCCACCCTATGAAGAGCGAGTTTGAGATTGCTATTACTCAGCTCTGTTCAGATCGCAACGTGTCGCCCGAGGTCATTATCGAGGCGATCGAGGCGGCCTTGGTCTCTGCGTACAAACGCAACTATGGCCCGAACCAGAACATCCGCGTCTCCGTGGACCGGCATTCTGGGCAGGCGCGCGTGTACGTGAGCCGGATCGTTGTGGCTGAGGTGGAAGACGAGGATACTCAGATCTCCCCCGAGGAGGCCGGTGCCATCGACTCTTCGGCAGAGTTGGGCGACGTGGTCGAGATCGAGGTCAAGCCACGCAACTTTGGGCGGATCGCCGCGCAGACGGCCAAGCAGGTCATCATGCAGCGCATCCGCGAGGCGGAGCGGGATTCGGTGTACCTCGAGTACGCTGACCGCGTCGGGGAGCTGGCCAACGGCGTGGTGCGCAACGTCGATGCCCGCAGCCAGAACGTCACGATTACCCTGGGCAAGGCCGAGGCGCTCCTGCCGCGCACCGAGCAGATCCCGGGCGAGTACTATCGCTTCAACCAGCGGTTGCGGGTGTACCTGGCCGAGGTGGAGCGCACCGGCCATGGGCCGCAGGTGATCGCCTCGCGCAGCCACAAGGGGCTCCTGCGGCGTCTCCTGGAGCTCGAAGTGCCCGAGATCTATAACGGCACGGTGGAGATCAAGGGCATCGCCCGCGAGGCCGGCTCCCGCTCCAAGGTGGCCGTGGCCGCGCTGCAGGCCGGCATTGACCCGGTGGGCTCGTGCGTCGGCATGCGCGGCGTCCGCATCCAGAACATCGTCAACGAGCTGAACGGCGAGAAAATCGACGTGGTGCCCTGGTCGGAGGACGAGGAGACGTTCATCGCGAACGCCCTCAGCCCGGCCAAGGTGCAGCGCGTTATCCTGGATCACGAGACCAAGAAGGCCAAGGTGGTGGTGCCCGACAACGCCCTGTCCCTGGCCATCGGTAAGGAAGGACAGAACGCGCGCCTGGCCGCCAAGCTAACGGGCTGGGGCGTGGATATTCGCAGCGAGACGGAGGCGTTGGAAGACGCCAAGCGCCAGGAAGAAGAGGCCCGCGAGGCCGCCATCCGCGCCCAGCAGGAAGAGGAGGCCCGTCGGGCCGCTGCTGAGCTACTCGCGGAAGCGGAGGCGCTCATAGAGGCCGAAGAGGGCCCAGTGGCCGCCGTCGAGGAGTCGGTCGAGGAACAGGCCGTGGAAGCGGTCGAAGAAGCGGCCGAGGAATCGATCGACGAGTTGGCCGAGGCACCGGTCGAGGAACCGATGGCAGCGCTGGAGCCGGAGGCGCCGACCTCTGAGGATGCGAGCCTTGCCACGGAAGCGGTGGAGACAGAGGTCGAGGACGTAACAGAAGCCGTGGAAGCTCCGGCGCCCGAGGAGATGGCGGAGGCCGAAGAGCCTCTGGCCGACGTCACGGCTGAAGAGCCTGTCGAGGAAGTCGTGGAGGGGGAGCCCAGCTCCGAAGAAATGGAAGAAGGCCCAGAGACGGACGTTTCGGAAGAGTCTTCGTCTGATGAGGAAGAGGACGACGACGATCTCGATGACCGCCGGCGGGGTGCCCAGCGGCGTAAGAACCGCAAGCGCATCCTCGAGTACGACGAGCGGTTGGGCGAGGTGGTCTCGCGTCGGCGCCGCAAGCGCGACGAAAAGTGGCGCTGGGACGAGGATGAGTTCTAGGTCGCAGCCCACGGGGCAGGATGCCGCTCCGGGTGGTGCGCCGTGAGCCGTGGCCGGGTGCGCAGACAGCCGCAGCGGACGTGCATCGTCTGCCGCGAGGCGGACGCCAAGCGTAGCCTCGTGCGGGTGGTGCGCACCCCCGAGGGGCGGGTGGTGGTGGATCCCAAGGGCAAGATGCCCGGACGGGGCGCCTATCTGCACGCCCGAAGGGAGTGCTGGTCGGCCGCGCGTCGCGGGAGCATCCTGCGACAGGCGCTCCGGCTCGGTACCCTGGATGGCGCGCTCCTCGCCGAGGACCTGGCGGCCATCGACGCGTATTTCGAGCGCCTGGAGGCCCAAGAGGATGCCGAGGCGTCGAGACCGCCTGATGCTGCCGGTAAGGGGTGATGTGATGTGCGTGGGCGTGCATCGGCGCGTCGCACGCGCGCTTCTGCGATGCTCCGACTGATGTGTCCTGCGATGACCAAGAGCCGAATTGAGGTTGGGCTGATTCTCCGGGGAGATGTATATGGCTAGCCGCTGAGCGCGTTCCTCTGCGAAGCACCTCGGTCCCCATGTCCATTCCCCGCTGGCGAGCGCTATGCGGCGTCGGCGTCTCCCCTCTCCCATCATGGCCCTGCGCCGCTCATCCGCATGGTGAGCGGGCGTCGGCGCCCACCACCTCTCGTGCTAATGACTACTATGGATAAATAAGGGGGAATGATATGGCGAATAGATCTTCACGGTCGCGTGGAAGCGCCAACAGGGGCGCGCGCTCCGGCGGGTCCCGGGGATCGGGTGGCTCGCAGCGCGGCGGCAGCCGCGGTGGATCTCGGGAGCAGACCAGCGCCCCGGCCGGCGACGCGCGCCCTGCCGCGCGAGAGGCTGCCCCTCCCAAGCCTCAAGAGATCGAGCTATCCGACCAGGTCGTGGTGCGCGATCTCGCCGAACAGATGCAGGTCAGCCCCATCGACCTGATCAAGGCACTGATGAACGCCGGCATCATGGCCAACATCAACCAGGTGCTGGATCACGACACCGCGGCGATCATCGCCGAGGAGATGGGCTTTGCCATCACCGAGCCCGCGCCCCCCACGGAGCCCGAGGTGGAAGAGGAGCCGGAGCCGGTACAGCGCCGCCGCCGCAGAGAGTATACTGAGGAGGAACTGGCGCGGCTCGTCACGCGTCCACCGGTGGTCGTGGTGATGGGTCACGTGGACCACGGCAAGACCTCCATCCTCGACGTGATCCGCAAGGCCAGCGTACAGGTCGGTGAGGCGGGTGGCATCACCCAGCACATCGGCGCCTACCAGTCGCGGGTGAACGACAAGACGATCACCTTCCTGGATACGCCGGGCCACGAGGCTTTCACCGCCATGCGCGCCCGGGGCGCCAGCGTCACGGACATTGCCATCCTGGTGGTGGCAGCCGACGACGGCGTCCAGCCGCAGACCCGGGAGGCGATCGCCCACGCCCGGGCGGCCGGGGTGCCCATCGTGGTGGCCCTGAACAAGATCGACCTGGCCACGGCCAACCCCGAGCGCGTCAAGCAGCAGCTGGCCGATGAGGGGCTCGTCGTCGAGGATTGGGGCGGCGAGGTGATCTGCGTGCCCGTATCGGCGCGTACCCAGGAGGGGATCAGCGACCTCCTGGATATGGTCTTGCTGGTGGCCGAGATGGAGAACCTCCGCGCCGACCCCAAGGCCGAGATGGCCGCGTCGGTGATCGAGGGCCGCATGGATCGCTCCATGGGTCCCACGGCCACGCTCCTCGTGCAAGAGGGGACGCTCCACGAGGGGGACACGCTGCTGGTGGGCCAGACGCATGGTCGCATCCGCGCCATGTTCGACTATCAGGGCAAACGCACCAAGGCGGTGGGCCCGGCGACGCCGGTGGTGGTGACCGGCCTGCGCGGCGTGCCCGTGGCCGGCGACCGGGTTCGCGTAGTGGATACGGAGCGCGAGGCGCGGCAGATCGTCGAGGAGCGCGTCGCAGAATCCAAGCAGTCCCAGGATCGGCCGGCCCAGGCGCTCACCCTGGACCTGATCTACGAGCGCGCCCAGAGCGGCGCCGTGCAGTCGCTGAACCTGGTCCTCAAGGCGGACGTCGACGGCAGCATCGAGCCGATTCGCAACTCGCTGGACAAGCTGGAAGCGGGGGACCTCCGGGTCAAGTTCGTCCACGTCGGCGTCGGCAACATCAGCGAGTCGGACGTCAACCTGGCGGTTGCCTCGCAGGCCGTCGTCGTCGGGTTCAACGTTGGGGTGGATGCCACCGCCCAGCGGCTGGCCGAGCAAGAGGGCGTCAGCATCCGCACGTACGAGATCATCTATCGACTCATCGAGGACGTGCAAAAGGCCCTCACCGGCATGCTGGAGCCCGAGTACCACGAGGTGGTACAGGGCCAGGCCGTGGTACGCGAGGTGTTCACCATCCCGCGGGTAGGCAAGATCGCGGGCGTCCAAGTGCGCGAGGGCAAGGCCCTTCGCAACGCCTCGGCGCGCGTCAAGCGCGACGGGCAGGTGATTCACGAGGGCAGGGTGTCCTCGCTCAAGCGCTTTACCGAGGACGCGCGCGAGGTGACCACCGGCCTGGAGTGCGGTGTGGGTATCGACGGGATGGACGACGTGCAGGCCGACGACATCCTAGAGTTCTTTACCCGCGAAATCGTCCAGTAAGGTGAGGCCGGCCTCCAGTGGAGTGTAGCGATGAACACGTACCGTAAGGATCGCGCGAACACGTTCATCCAGCAAGAGCTGACGCTGGCGCTGGAGCGAGAAGTCAAGGACCCCCGCGCAGCCAAGCTATCGATCACGGCGGTCGAGCTGACCCAGGACCGGCGCGTCGCGCGGGTGTACGTCTCCTCGTTTTCCGGCGAGGAGGATCTGCAGGACGGGCTGGCGGGGCTGGAGAGCGCCAAGGGCGTGCTGCGGCACCACCTCAGCCAGGTGTTGCGCTGGCGCTTTACGCCGTACCTGGAGTTTCGCGCCGACCGCTCGTTCGAGTATGGCACGCGCATCGATGCCATATTCCGGGCCATCTCCGAGGAGGACGGTGACCCGGGGCACGCGCCCGCGGGCGAAGAAGGGGAAGAGCCGGGACAGGATGAGCGTACTGGATGACATCCGCGATGTCCTCGACCGGTCGAGGACGCTGTTGCTCGTTTCACACGTGAACCCCGATGGCGATACGATCGGGGCGGCCCTGGGGTTGGCTTGGGCGCTCCGGAGCCGCGGCAAGGTCGCCCGCGTCTCTTGCGCCGACCCCCTCACGCCGGGGTTGCTCCTGATGCCCGGGGCGGAAGAGTTTGCGCCGCGCACGCTGACCGATGAAGACTGCGTGG
>JAAZBQ010000939.1 GCA_012513725.1 Chloroflexota bacterium | reverse complement strand
TCTATAACCTGCGGGAGCAGTACTCCTGGCCCAACTATCCCCCCAACGGCCGCCCGGTGGAGGGCGTCACCCTGTTCATGAACCAGCCCACCACATCGAACGCGACGGTGAACGGCGTGTTCGTGGGGGATTCGGGGCGTATGCTGCACACGGCGGCGCCCGGCCAGTGGTGGCACGATGAGCACCTGGTGGTGGTCGACGTGATGGGGAACACCGCCCCCTTCTGGCCGCACCCCGACACGCTCCAGTCGTTCCAGGACTACTTCTACAGCCTGGCGGCCGAGCCTCGCCCCACGCTCCACGGGCTGTCCGCGGAGGGGGCGCTCTCGGCGGCGGCGGATGGGGACCTGCGCCGGGTGGTCGTCACGGTGGATACCGAGCGGGTGGAGGTCACCGAAACCTCCATGTACCAGGGCGAGCGCCGATGCGCCGCCTATCGGCCCCTCATCGAGACCGCGCGCGTCTATCCCCGCGACGAGTACGCGGGCGCGCTCGGCACACCGGCCGACGCGCCGGAGGTCACCACGGGGGGGCTGCCCCTTTGCCTGGCGGCGGATTACGCCACGTACGCCGCGGGGGACATCGAGCTCTGCCTCATGCCCATCGGCGAGGACGGCGGCATCATGCCCGAGTACTATCAGTGCCAGCGGGTGCTGGCGCCCGAGGAGGTGAACACCGCCCGGCAGCGTGACGTCGCCGTCCTCTTTTATGACGTGCCGACGTCCGCGGCGCGCTACAGCCTGGTGACCACCCGCAACCAGGCGTCCCCCCGGGTGCTGACGTCCAGCGCGTCGCTGGGCATCGAGCTCGTCGAGCCGGCGGCGGGCCAGACTCTGGCGGAAACCACCACGTTACGGTGGCGCTCGCGCGCCTCGTTGCGCGATGGCGAGTCCGCCTTGGTGCAGCCCCTCCTGCACCAGGTTTCCTACAGCGCGGATGGCGGGGCAACCTGGACGCCGGTGGGGCCCCCGGTCGAGGGGGATTCCCTGGACCTGAGCACCGTCTCGCTCCCGTCCGGCGACGGACTCGCGTTCCGGGTGACCGTCTCCGACGGCTTTCGCACGGCGTCCGCCCAGGTGGGCGGGCTGCGCCTGCTCCGCCGTCCGCCCGAGGTGGAGATCCTGGGCCCCCGCAGCGGCGATCGGGCCGCGCCAGGATACGCGTGGCGCCTGCAGGCCTACGCGCGAGATGGGGAATCCGGCGCGCCACTCAGCGGGTCGTGGCGCTTGTCCATAGACGAGGTCCTGGGCAGCGGGCCGGTGCTCGACGGCGTGGTGCTCAGCACGGGCACCCATCAGCTCACCTACGCGGTGACCGACGGGGCGGGGGTCTCGGCGCAGGCGCAGGTCACGGTTACCGTCGGCGGTATGTCGAGCGTGGACCTGGCGATCGCGCCGGATGCGCTGGCGATCTCCATGCCCTGGCGCGATGCGGTGGTAGTCGCCGACCCCTTGCTGCGCGTCGAAACGCCCCAGACCGCCACCCTGGCGCTGCGCAACACCGGCGCCGAGGTGACGGCCACGCTGCGACTCTACGTGCGGCCCCCGGGGGGCGCCGAGCGCCTGCTCGTTGAGGAAACGCTGGATCTGGCGCCCTTTGAGTCGCGCCGCATCGGCGGCGAGTTCACCGCGTCGGCGATCGGCGCGCACCGGTTCCGGGGCGTGGTGACGGTCGATTCGCCGACGGACTCCCAACCGGGCAACAACGAGCGGGAGTGGGACGTGGTGGCCGCGTCGCCGGCGGCGCTCTCGAGAGGTGGAGACACGGTCACGTTCACCGCGCCGCCCGGCACGCCGGTCGATCGGCCGATCACCCTGACGAACGCCGGCGGGCTGGGCCTGATCGTCCAGCAGCTGGCCCTGGAGGAGGGCGCGGCGCTCTCCACGGGCTTTCGCCTGTGGGCCGATGGATGCTCAGGAACCGCGCTGGCGCCCGGGGAGGCGTGCCGCGTCACGGTGCGCTACACCCCTACGGCAGGCGTCGAGGAACAGGTGCGGCTGGAGGTCGCATCCACCGACCCGGATCGCCCGGCGCAGGAGATCCTGCTCCTCGGCAGGGTCGGCGAACTGGAGGCGCC
>JAAZBQ010000938.1 GCA_012513725.1 Chloroflexota bacterium | reverse complement strand
TGAACAACAGGTGTACGTTTGGTCGCAGTTCCCTTGCACATAGTCAGTCAGTCGATGCACTTGCCCGCCTGGTTACGGGTCGCTTCTTATCAGGTCGTGTTGGTGTTCTCGCTGTTTTTGGTGGTGGGTTCTCCACTTGATCCGGCATCCTGCCGAGCCTGCCGCTGCGTACAGCACGCGCACCCCTTGGAAGCGACGAGGGCGCCTTGACGCCCTCAACGCCCGCAGTAGAATAGCGCTGTTTTGGTGCCGGCGGCCCATCACGCCCTCCCCCGCCCGGCCGCCGCACCGTCGCCTACACCACCCTGCCTTCCCCTCACATGCATCCACCTATCGTCACGTCGCGCGCCCTTCCGGGGCGCCCATCGTCGAAAGGGGAGAACCATGTCCCTCACGTTTCGTGGACCCGATCTGGTGCCGGTGTCCTTTCGGGTGAACGGCAACGCGGTGCGGGTCGCCGTCGAGCCGCGGCGCACGCTGCTGTCGGTGCTGCGGGAGGACCTGGGCCTTACGGGTGCCAAGCATGGGTGCGGCCAGGGCACCTGCGGCGCTTGCACGGTGATCGTGGACGGCCACACCGTCTACTCGTGCCTGACGCTGGCCATCGACTGCGAGGGCAAAGAGGTGCGCACCGTCGAGGGCCTGACGGAGGGCGACGTGCTGCACCCGGTGCAGGAGGCCTTTATCGCGCACGACGGTTACCAATGCGGGTTCTGCACGCCGGGGCAGGTGCTCTCGGCAGTCGCGCTCGTCGAGCGGTTCCCGCGACCGACTGAGGAGGACGTGCGCCGGGAGATGGCCGGCAACCTCTGCCGCTGTGGCGCCTATCCGAACATCGTCCGCGCTGTCCTGGACGCTGCCGTCAAGGAGGATTGAACGATGCCGACCATCAAAAAGACCAAGGTCGAGTTCGAGGGGCGCATCGAGGAGCGCGAGGTCATCGTCGAGGAGGAGAACGTTCGGCCGTGGGGGCCGGAGGCCCAACTGCACACGGTCGGCCGCCCCACGCCCCGCGTCGATGGCGTTGCCCGGGTGACGGGCCAGGCCCTCTACACCCACGATATGCAGGGTCCCGGCACCCTCGTGGGGCGGTTCCTGCGCTCACCGCACCCCCACGCGCGGCTCCTGCGGGTGGATGCCTCCGGCGCCGAGGCGCTGCCCGGCGTGCGAGTGGTGTGGCATCGCAGCAAGCCGCCGCCGATCGCCCGGATGGAGGGGCGCGAGGTGTTCGCCGAGGAACTGGCCTACCAGGGGGCCGAGGTGGCGTTCGTGCTGGCGGATGACGAGCGCATCGCCGATGACGCCCTGGCGCGCATCGACGTCCAGTACGAGGTGCTGCCCTACGTCCACGAGGCGCCCGCCGCCCTGGCCGAGGACGCGCCGGCGGCTCTCCAGGGAATACCGAGCAACCTGATCGATCCCGAGGGGGAGACCTACGAGCGGGGCAGCCTGGAAGACGGCCTCGCCGCAGCCGACGCCCTCGTGGAACTCGGGTTCAGCACGCCGCCGGCGGCCCACTGCTGCCTGGAGACCCATGGCAGCGTGGTGCGCTGGGAGGGGGATGCGGTGACGGTGTGGCATTCCACCCAGAGCGTCTTTGGCGCCCGCTCCACCCTAGCCGATGCCCTCGATGTGTCGCTGGATCGCGTGCGCGCGGCCTGCGAGTACGTCGGTGGGGGCTTTGGCAGCAAGTGGGGCGCCGAGGTTTACACGCTGATGGCGGCCCTCGCGGCCCGCGACGCCGCCCAGCCCGTGCGGGTGCTGCTGGATCGCGCCGAGGAGCATCTGGTGGCGGGCTATCGCCCCGCCAGCCGGCAGCGCGTGCGCCTGGGCGCCCGGCGCGATGGCGCGCTGACCCTCATCGAGCAGGAGGCCTGGGTGCTGGCCGGGGCGTTCGCCGACGGTGCGCCGATGATCGGCGGGCCGGCCAAGGATCTCTACGCCTGCCCAAACGTGCGCACCGTGGTGTGGCCGGTCCGCACGAACACCGATACCTACCGGGCCTTTCGGGCCCCCGGCTACGTGGAGGGCGCCTTTGCCCTGGAGGGCGCTCTCGATGCCCTCGCCGCCGAACTGGGCATCGACCCCCTGGACCTCCGCCTGCGCAACTATGCCGAGGAAAGCCCCTCCCGCAATATTCCCTACACCACCAAGGGCCTGCGGCGCGCCTATGAGATGGGGGCCGAGCGCATCGGCTGGGCCGACCGCCACGAGCGCCGCCGTACCGATGGCCCCTGGCGCAAGGGGTGGGGTATGGCCAGCCAGCTGTGGGGCGGGGGCGGCGGTCCCCCGGCCAAGGCGATCGTCAAGCTGCTGCCCGACGGCACCGCCGAGGTGCAGGTCGGCGTGCAAGATCTCGGTACGGGCACCAAGACGATACTCACCCAGGTGGCCGCCGAGGAGCTCGGCCTGCCCCTCGAGTCCGTGCAGGTGGTCGTCGGCGA